>JBOGUH010000407.1:0-3352 GCA_050695975.1 Anaerolineae bacterium | reverse complement strand
CAGGTTAGCCAGCCGGACAGCACAAATGTGCTACTGCCAGCTGTGGCATGCTCAAGCCTGCGCCTGACTCTCGCGAAACCTGTTTCACGCATGTGTCTTGACAATACATGCTCATCTGTTGTAGTATGCTTACGCTCAGCCAGTCAAGCAATCGACTGCGAGAGGGAGAACATCCAGAGCACAACGTGACGCGCTCCCAGCTCACGTGTGCTCTTTTTGTCAATTGAGTGAAGAAAGTGGCTACCCGCACGACGAAGACAGCGACTCCGATCGCTCCACTAATTGAAGATTCCACGCCCAGCGTGGCGGAAGAGCAGCTGCTGGCGATGGGCCGCGAGCGCGGCTACGTCACTTACGACGAAGTCCTGGAAGCCTTCCCGGAAGCCGAAGCCAACATCGATCAGCTGGAAGAGGTGATTGCCACGCTCATCGAGCATGGCATCGAGCTGGGTGAGGCGCCCGAAGAAGAAGGGCCGGAGGACGAAGAGCTCGTCGATACGCTCGACGAGGGCACGATTGCGGCGATTGAAACGGACGACACGGTCGGCCTGTATCTCAAGGAGATCGGGCACATCCCGCTGCTGACGGCGGAGGAGGAAGTGTCGCTGGCCAAGCGCATCGAGAAAGGCATGCACGCACTCAAGCGCCTGTCGGCCAACGGCGTCGATCCCAAGAAGCGCCGCGAGCTGGAAGCCGCCCTGGCCGATGGCCGGGCTGCCCGCGAGCACCTGATTACCGCCAACTCGCGCCTGGTGATCAGCATCGCCAAGAAATACATCGGGCGCGGCGTGCCGTTCCTCGACCTGATCCAGGAAGGCAACATCGGCCTGATCCGCGCGGCGCGCAAGTTCGATTATCGCCGCGGCCACAAGTTCAGCACGTATGCCACCTGGTGGATTCGCCAGGCGGTCACCCGCGCGATCGCCGATCAGGGGCGCACCATCCGCGTGCCGGTGCACATGGGCGATCAGATCAACAAGCTGATCCGCGTCAGCCACCATTTGACGCAAGAACTCGGCCGTGACCCGACACCGGATGAGCTGGCCGACGCGCTCCAAATTCCGGTGAAGAAGGCCGAGCAGATGATCCAGGTGGCGCGCCGGCCCATCTCGCTGGAGACGCCGACCGACGAGGATGAAGATTCGGTGCTGGGTGACTTCATCGAAGACGAAGATTCGATCCAACCGGTCGAGGTCGTCACGCACAACCTGCTCAAGAAGCAGATCCAGGACATCCTGGCCGGCCTGCCGCCGCGCGAAGTGCGCATCCTGCAGCTGCGCTACGGCTTGCTGGATGGGCAATCGTACACGCTCGAGGAAGTCGGCAAGAAGCTGGGCGTCACCCGCGAGCGCGTGCGGCAGATCGAAGCGCAAGCGCTGTCGCGCCTGCGGCACCCGACCCACTCGCGCAAATTGCGCGATTACCTGCGCGACTAACCCGAAACCCGGTGTCTGGTAGACACCGGGTTTCTTTTTTACCTCGAGCGGAATCGGCCAAAAGCCGGTTGACATGGATCGTCAGCGATGGCTATAATCTGCGTGTAGGCTCCCCGATTCACCCGCAACTGAACAGACCAAGTGGAGGTTGACATGGGCGCCCAAACGGCGAGTCTGGATCGCTTCAGCGTGAACGTCGACTACGATCACTGCTCGTATTGCGGCGCGTGCGTGGCCGTGTGCCCACCCGACTGCATTACGCTGCACGATGCCACGCTGATCATCGATCACAACCGGTGCACGGTTTGCCGGCGCTGCATTCCAGCCTGTCCGACCGGCGCGTTGACGCTCGAGGCGATCGCATGAAGAACGCGTACGATGTGATCGTCATCGGCGCAGGGCCGGCCGGGTCGATCGCCGCGCGCACGGCGGCGCAGGCCGGACTCAGGACGCTGTTGATCGAGAAACGCCAGGAGATCGGTTCGCCGGTGCGCTGCGGCGAGGCAGCCGGGCGCGATACGACTGAGAAGTTCATCGCGCTCGATCCGAAGTGGATCGCCGCCGAGATCGATACGTTCAGCGTGTCCAACCCGCAGGGCGACTGTGTGGTGCTGCCACCGCTGGAGCGCACGCTGGTGCTCGAGCGCAAGATCTTCGATCGCGAGCTGGCGCACTCGGCCGCGAAGGCGGGCGCGGAAGTCGTCGTCAAAGCCCGGGCGACGGGCCTGATTCGGGACGGTCACGGGATCGAGGGCGTGAAGCTGGTCGTGCAGGGCGAGCCGCGCGAGGTGCGCGCCAGAGTCGTCATCGGCGCGGACGGGACGGAATCGCAGACGCCGCGTTGGGCCGGGCTGAAGTCGATCCCACAGTTAAAGAACTACTACACGGCCGCACAGTACCAGATGACCGACATCGACGCCAACCCGCGCATCTGCCAGTATCACATCGGCTGGTCGATCGCGCCAGGCGGCTACTGTTGGGTCTTCCCCAAGGGCGATCGGCAAGCCAACATCGGCCTGGTCATGTGGGTCGATCCCAAGCAGACCAAAACGGCGATTCAGCATCTCAACGAATTCGTCGCCGCGCGCTTCCCCGGCAAGTCGATCCTGGCGCAGGTCGTCGGCGGCATCCCGATCACCAACGTGCTGCCCGAGATGGACACGGACGGGTACCTGGCCGTCGGCGACGCGGCGCAACAAAGCGACCCGCTCACCGCCGGCGGCATCACGAACGGCATGTTTGGCGGGTTGTTCGCGGCTCAAGTCGCGGTCGAAGGGATCAAGAAAGGGGACGTTTCGGCGAAGTTCCTGAGGAAGTACGAGCAGATGTGGGACGCCGAATTCGGCAAGCTGTACCGCCGGCTGCTGCGTATCCGTCAAGCCATCCTCAAGGCGCCGGAAGACAAGATCAGCCGGATGATCAGGGAAGCATCCCAGCTCGACGCGCAGAAGATGTCACTGAAGGACGTCTTCTTCATCGTGATGAAAGCGTATCCCCAACTGTTGCTGGAAGTCGGGCCGTACTTCCTGGGGCAGTGATTGAGACCTGCCACACGGATTTCCCACGGATTACACGGATTGGCAGGTCTACCTCATCAGAACAGCACACTCGCCAACTGGCGGCGATAGTCTTTCACGGACGGGTCATCGCCGAGGTATTCGAACAAGGCGAGCAAGGCTCGTTTCGCTTCGCCGTCGCGGTAATTTCGGTTCTTCCTCAAGATGTCGAGCAGCGTGCTGACCGCATCGGGCACACGGCGCTGCAGCACCAGACGGCCCGCCTCGCGATACAGCGCATCCAGACCTTCGCCCGATCCATTCGACGCCTCCGCGATCAGCGCCGCCAGCGGCAGCAGCGCTTGCGCGGCGCGATATTCGGGCGCGCCGGTCGGGACTTGGCTCAGCGCCGACACCGGC
>JBOGUH010000406.1:0-3868 GCA_050695975.1 Anaerolineae bacterium | reverse complement strand
CCCACCCGCTCACTCAACAAAGGCTACGCTATCGCCCTGACCGGCGTCCTGTTCTGGTCTACCACCGCGATCCTCATTAGCTACTTGCTCGAGCACTACACGATCGCGCCGCTGACGCTCGCTTTCTGGCGCGACCTGTTCGCCTCGGCAGCGCTTGCCGGGACGCTGTACGTCACGCGTCGCGATCGGCTGCGGATCGAACGACGCCACCGGCTTTTCCTCGTCGGCTATGGACTGTCACTCGCGCTGATGAATACACTCTGGACCTACTCCGTCGCCTTGAACGGCGCAGCCGTCTCGACCGTGTTGGTGTACGCTTCGCCGGCCTTCACCGCCATCGTCGCACGCGGGCTGTTCGGCGAGCGGCTGACCCGGCTGCGCCTCGCGGCGATCGCCGCCAGTCTGGCCGGCTGCGTGCTGGTATCGGGCGCGCACATGCCGGAAGCCTGGTCGATTAACGCAGGGGGGATTGTGATCGGGATCGGGTCGGGGCTGGGCTTTACGCTGTACAGCACGCTGGGCAAGTTCTCGGCGCGACGCGGGATCAATTCCTGGACGGCCACGCTGTCGACTTTCGCCGTCGCCACTTGCGTCTTGTTCTTCACTCAGAACGGCGACACTTTGTTCACGCTGGGTCGCGCACTCGACGGCTGGGCGATCCTGATCGTGCTGGCGGTCGTTCCCACGCTGGGCGGTTTCGGGCTGTACACGGCCAGTTTGGGCTACCTGCCGGCGGGCACGGCCAACCTGATCGCCACGCTCGAGCCGGCGCTCACCGCGCTGCTGGCCTTCATCCTGCTCGGCGAGTCGCTTAACGCGGCACAGCTGATCGGAAGTTTGTTGATTTTGGGAAGCGTGGTATCCTTGTTCGGAAGCTAAGATGCATAGCGTAGCCACGCATCCCGACACCTGCACCGCGACTCAGGTTGATGACTCGCTGTGGATAGAGGCGCGGTGTGCGCGGCAGGTGGCATGGGGATGCCGCCTTTTACAGGCGGAGATGACGTGCAGCCGCGCATGAACTTGTGGATCGAACAAGACGGCGAGGTCGTGCTCAGCGAATGGCGCGTGAGCTTGCTCGAAGCGATCGCCGAGACCGGCTCGATCTCGTCCGCTGCATCCAAGATGAACGTGCCTTATCATCGCGCCTGGGATAAGATCCAGGAAATGGAGCGGGGACTTGACGTGAAACTGGTCGAAACACAGGCGGGCGGCCCGGGCGGTGGCGGCGCGCATCTGACTCGGATGGGTCTCGATTACGTCGAAAAATTTCGCCGCTTCCAGGCCGGTTTCAAAGAGCAGGTCGAGCGCCGCTTCAAGGACACGTTCGGCAAGTAGAGCGCTTCTTTTTTTGAGAGCGTTATGCTCATTCAGCATAACGACGAGTTTATTCAAAGGAAAGGCGAATGATGACGCGCAAGCAGGTTGCCTTGACTCTCGGATCGATCGTGCTTACTGTGCTGATAATGGGCGCGTGCGCGGCGCAGCCCGCTGAACCGGCGGTGCTGCGATTAGCGACCACCACCAGCACACAGGATTCCGGTCTGCTCGATGCGATTCTGCCCAGCTTCGAGTCGAAGTGCGGCTGCCGCGTCGATGTGGTGGCCGTCGGCACGGGGCAAGCTTTGGAGCTCGGCGCGCAGGGCGACGCCGACGTGGTGCTCGTGCACAGTCGCAAGGCGGAAGACCAATTCGTCGCCGACGGGAACGCCCGAGAGCGTTTCGACGTGATGTACAATGACTTCATCATCGTCGGCCCTGCAAATGATCCGGCCGGCATCCGTGGGATGACGCTCGCCCAAGACGCCCTCAAATCGATCGGGGACGCGCAGGCGCCGTTCGCCAGTCGCGGCGACAAGTCCGGCACGCACAACAAGGAGCTGAGCCTTTGGTCTTCACTGGGATTCACGCCGACTCAAGAGATGGCGTGGTATAACTCGGTGGGCCAGGGCATGGGCGAAACGCTCATCTTTGCCAACGAGACAAGCGCTTACACGCTGGCCGATCGGGGCACGTATCTTTCAACCCAGGATAAGCTGCCCAACCTGATCGTCCTGGTCGGTGGCAACAACCTGGCCGAGAATCAAGACCAAGCACTGCTCAATCCATACGGCGTCATGGCGGTCAATCCGGATACGCATCCCGGCGTCAACTTCGACGTGGCGATGCAGTTGGTCGGGTGGCTGACCTCACCCGAGACGCAGGCGAAGATCGGCGCGTATGGCGTTGAGGAATTCGGGCAGCCTCTGTTTTATCCGAATGCGGGCAAATAGAAGTTGGAGGATAGAGATTGGAGGTTGGAGGCGCGCCTCTTACCGAGGCCAGTGCCTTAAGGAGCAACCATCGAAGACATACTACGCGCACTCAGCGATCCCGATCTCATCGAAATCGTCGCGCTCACGCTGCGCGTCACCGGCCTGGCGTTATTGATCAGCACGTTGCTAGGGGCGCCGCTCGGGGCGCTATTCGGGCTGACTCGCTTTCCAGGCAAACGCATCGTGACGACGCTGTTGTACACGGGCATGGGGCTGCCGCCGGTCGTCGTCGGTCTGTTCGTGTATGTGCTGCTCTCGCGCAGCGGGCCGCTCGGCGGGTTGGGCTGGCTGTTCACACCCCCGGCCATGATCGCCGCACAGACCGTGATTGCCTTCCCCTTGGTCACGGGCTTGACGATGAGCGCTGTGAGCGCGGTCGATCCAGTGCTGCGCCAGCAGGTCTTTGCGCTGGGTGCGACGCGCTGGCAGATCGGCTGGACAGTGCTGGGCGAGGCGCGCATCGGCGTGACGGCTGCCATCGTCGCCGCCTTCGGCGGGATCATCTCCGAGGTCGGCGCGGTCATGCTGGTGGGCGGCAACATCGCCGGGCAGACGCGCGTGCTGACAACGGCGATTGTGTTGTATACTCGGCAGGGTGACTTCGCGCTGGCGATGGCGCTGGGCGTAATTTTGATCGGGCTGGCTTTTGTGGCCAACCTGCTTCTGCTTCGGCTGCAGGGGCGCATACGTTAGGGCGTGATGTACGTACTGGATTCGATTCAACATCGTTACGGCGCGCGACTCGTCCTCGACATCGATCATCTGGAAGTACCGCGCGGCAAGATGCTGGCGATCCTCGGTCCGAGCGGTTCGGGTAAGAGCACGCTGCTGCGGCTGATGCAGTTTCTGGAACGTCCCGGCGCGGGACGGGTCGTCTTCGACGGTCAGCCCATCGACGGCGAGCCGCCGGTGGACGTGCGCCGCCGTGTGACGACGGTGTTCCAGCGCCCGCTGCTGCTCGATCGATCCGTGCGCGACAATGTGGCCTACGGCCTACGGCTGCGCGGCCGGCGTGATGGGCGCACGGCCGCCGATCGCCTGATGGATCGGCTCGGCCTGAGCGACCTGGCCGACTCCCCTGCCCGATCACTGTCCGGCGGCGAGGGTCAAAGAGTCGCGCTCGCCCGCGCACTCGCCATCGATCCTGAGGTGCTGCTGCTCGACGAGCCGACGGCAAATCTCGATCCGTATCATGTAAGCCTCATTGAAGATATCATCCGCGCTCAGCGCGCCCGCGGCATCACGATCGTGCTCGTCACGCACCAAACATTCCAGGCGCGCCGCCTGGCCGATCAAACCGGGCTGCTGTTGAACGGCCGCCTGATCGAAATCGCGCCCACCACCCAGCTCTTTGAATCACCGCGCGACTTGCGCACGCGATCGTTTCTGAACGGCGAAATGGTCTATTGATCACGTGCCCATGAACGCTCGCAACGCAACTGTAACGGAACAATGCCCTTTTGCAACGTTCACGCCTTGATTTCATGCGAGTGCAGGATGTATCATGGACGGCGACTTGAGCACCATCGGTCTCTCAGCGTGCGCCTATGCCT
>JBOGUH010000405.1:0-5745 GCA_050695975.1 Anaerolineae bacterium | reverse complement strand
TCGCGCCACACTGTACACGCGCACCCCAACCCTGAAAGTGTACTTTCGCGGCTGCCTGGTCAAGCAGCTGAACTACCCTATCCGTGGGTCGTGAAATGTCGGCGATGTCCTGGCGGTTATCTCTCTCTCTCTGTCGTCGGCGATGTCTTGGCGGCCCGCAGTTAGGGTTAGGGTTAGGGTCAGTCGCTCATTGCAAAAAGACGACTGAAGTCGTCACTACGATACATTCTTACTCCATACCCCCGTCCACTCGGGCAGGCGCGACCAGCCGTTGTCTCGAATCTTTGTCGCCAGTTCACTTCCGAAGAAAAACTCGGTGTGCGCTACCGCATCGTCTACGCCCTCGAATTGATAATCGGTGCGGATCGTCTGCCGCGCGAAGCCCCATTCGCTCTCCAGCCAGGTGTAATATTCGGCCAGGTCTTCGGTCGGCGGCGCGGGCGTGAGACTGCCGGTTGTCAACGTCTCCATGATGATCAACGCACCGCCCGGAGCAGTGACCCGATGCATCTCGCGCAGCACGCGCCCGATCTGAGTTTGCCACTCGCCGGCGAACCAACTGCGCAGGTGCCCGATCGCCCAGCCCGCCGTAACGGCATCGGCCCACGCATTGGGAAACGGCAGCGTGCGCATATCACCCTGAACGAGTCCCCATCTGCCAAACGCCCGATCCCGCTGGATCTGATTCTCTCGCAGCATATCCCAATGCAGATCGAGTCCTACCACGCAGGCAGCCTGCTCGCCGAACAGCAGCGGCAGTCGCCCGGTGCCCGTGCCTAGATCGAGAATGCGTTTGCTGCGCAGCGGCGTCACCCCTTCGAGAGCCGGCAGCAGATTGCCGTCCACGTCTTCGGGGATGATCAGTCGATGATAATCAGTGGCGCGATGAGTATAGATGCGCCGAAAGTGATCCATCGCGCGGCTCCTGCCGCCACCCAATTCATCCACGCCCCACAAAGGGGGCAGGCGAACATGAAGGTCGCAAAGGTTTTTAGCCGTATCTTGGTGTTCTTCGCGCGCTTCGTGGGTCAACAAGCGTCAAGCCGGACGGGCGGTAACCTCATGTCTCCGAAACTGCGTGTTGTACAGCTTCGCATACAATCCGCTGCGCGCCAGCAGCTCCGCATGCGTCCCCTGTTCCACCAGTCGCCCATCGTCCACAACCAGGATCACGTCCGCCGCCAGGATCGTCGACAGCCGGTGGGCGATCACCAAACTCGTGCGGCCTTTGAAAAGCGGTTTCAACGCGTCCTGAATGAGCGCCTCGGATTGCGAATCGAGCGACGAGGTCGCCTCGTCGAGGATCAGGATGCGCGGATCTTTCAGGATCACACGGGCAATCGCCACGCGCTGCTTCTCGCCGCCGGACAATCGATAGCCGCGCTCGCCGACGATCGTGTCGAAGCCTTCCGGCAGACTGACGATGAAGTCATAGATGTTCGCTACACGGCAGGCAGCTTCAAGTTCAGCCTGTGTCGCCTCGGGTTTTGCATACAGCAGATTGGCGCGGATTGTATCGTGAAACAGGTACGTTTCCTGCGTGACCATGCCCATCTCGGTTGCCAGCGAGGCCAAACTCACGTCGCGCAGATCGCGCCCGTCGATCGTGATACGGCCTTCCGTCGGATCGTACAGGCGGGGCAGCAGGTAGGTGATCGTCGTCTTGCCCGCGCCGCTCGGCCCGACCAATGCAGCCAGCTGACCCGGCGCGATCTGGAAGCTCACGTTGTGGATCGCCCAGCGCCGCGCGCTCACCGGTTGGTAATCGGGACCGGGCGTTCCCATACCACCCATGAAGAACATCCTCGGCCCGAAGCGTTCGTGCGATTTCAAGCGCGCCGGTTTTCTCGCCGTCGATCGCGCCGCCACGCCATCGACAAGCAGAACGTCGCCGCCGTTGTCCTCGGCCAGCCCGTCTCCGCCAAGACCCAGTTGGACGGCTGGGTCCGCATCGAGATAACTGAACGACACGTTCTCGAACCGGACCCGGCCAGTGACCTTGTGCAGCGCGGTCGCGCCGGGTTTATCGTCGATTTCGACCGGCAGGTCGATCACCTCGAACACACGCTCGAAGCTGACCATCGACGTGGCGAAGTCGACGCGCGCATTGACCAGCGCGGAGATCGGGCCGTACAGCTGCGTCAGGTAGGCGGCGAAGGCGACGATCGTGCCGATGGTGAACGCGTCCTGGAACACCAAGTGACCGCCGACCCAGAACACGAGCGCTGTGCCGATCGCGCTGACCAGTCCAAGCCCCATGAAGAACCACCGCCCGATGATGGCCGAGCGCACGCCGATGTCACGCACTCCCTCGCTGTGCGCGCGGAACTTGTCCAGGTTCTCCCGCTGCCGGCCGAAGATCTTCATCAATAGCGCGCCGCTGACGTTGAGCGTTTCATTCATCTGCGCGTTCATCTGCGCGTTGAGGTCCATCGACTGGCGGGTGATCGACCGCAGCAGGCGACCCACCCGCCGCGCCGGCAAAATGAACAACGGCAGGATCGTGATGCCGAGCAGCGTCAGCCGCCACTCAAGCGAGAGCATAATCGCCAGGGTGAAGATCAACGTGATCACGTTGGTGACGATGCTGATCAACGTCCCGGTGATCGCTCGCTGCGCCCCGACCACGTCGTTGTTCAGGCGGGCCATGATCTCGCCCGTCTTCGTGTGTGTGAAGAAGCGCAGCGACATCCGCTGCATGTGCGCGTACAGCGCCTGGCGCAGATCGCAGATCAACCCTTCGCCCATCTTGGCGCTGTGGTAGCGTTGTGCGACGCCGATCAGGCCGGCCAGGATAGGGATGGCCACCATCGCCAGCGCCAACAAATTGAGTTGGACGGCGTCTCGCGCCGGCAGTGCGTGGTCGATCAACTGCCGGTAGATCAGGGGCGGGATGAGATCCAGGATCGTCGTCAGGCCGATCGCCGCCAACACGAACAGAATCGGCCGGATGTAGGGCCGGGCGTAGCCGGCCACCCGGCGCAGCAAGCGCCGGCTGACTTCGGGTCGAGCCTGTTCGTCGTCATTCATGAAGTGCCAAAAACCGCCGCCGCCCATGTGAAACATGTTCATCTCTTTTCCGGTAGGATGCTCTAATTGTACATCGTTGCTGAACGAGTGGCGAGTGGCGAGTGATGTGTGTCCCGCTCAGGCAGCGGGGTCTCCGGCTGGCGTCTGACAATCGGCAGCAAATAGGGTAAAATGGGACCCTAATCAAAAGGGGAGGATGCCTGCAATGGATACGATTCTCAATTCACTCATGCAGCAACTGGGCGGCGATACGCTGAGACAACTGAGCGGTCAACTCGGCACAGACGACAATAGCACGCAAAAGGCGGTGAACGCCGCGCTGCCGGTGCTCATTGGCGCGCTGGGCCGCAATGCCGCGAAGCCGACAGGCGCCCGATCGCTGTCCAAAGCATTGGCGCGCGATCATGACGGCAGCGTGTTGGATGATATTGCCGGCTATCTGTCGGGTGGCGGGCGACCTGACGACGGGGCTGGCATTCTCCGCCACACGTTGGGCCGGAAGCAAGGCAAAGTTGAACAGGGCTTGAGCCAGGTGAGCGGGCTTGATCTCGGATCGATTGCGAAGTTGCTCCCACTGCTTGCCCCGTTGGTCATGGGTATGCTCGGGCGGACGCAACGTCAGCAGGGACTCGATGCGAGTGGACTTGCCGGCCTGCTGGGTGGGGAGCGCCAGCAAGCGGACTCAGTGCTGGGCGACCTCGGGCCACTGTTGGGCGCTCTGGGCAGTGGCGGTTCGTCGGGTGGTCTGATGGACCTGCTCGGCGGCCTATTGGGTCGAAGGTAACGGCTGATCGCTGGCCTCAATCTGTCCAACGGCCCCCGAAACGAATTTTGGGGGCCGTTTGTGATGCCTACACCCAATTTGGGTTATACTCTGTACTTTCTCCTGTTCCTGCCTGCCCTCACCGTGCTGCTCTCGTGGCTGCGCGGCTTGCTGATCAACACCCGCGCCACGACGATCGTCAACCTGGGCATGGCGTTCAACTTGCTGGCGACGGCGGCTATCCTGTTCGTCGGTGTGCAGACCAAACTCCCCGGCATCTTCACTGCGGCTGTTGCGCTCAACGGCGCCCACCTGATCGAGCTCATCGTCCTGTGGTGGGGTGTCCAGCGCAGCCTCCGGCAGATCGTCGAGCGGCCGTTGGAGGAATTGACGCTTGCTCGTGCCTGAAGTAGATTTTGCGTCCTTTTCGCGGAACTCACGTCTGTATTATTAAAACCTGAGCGGTCTTTAAGACCCCAGGTCTGAGCGATAAGGAGATCCGAAATGGACGACATCAAAGTTGAAGTGCAAAAGAAATATGCGGCGATCGCGGCGCAGCCCGCTAGCTGCTGCGGCGGCAGCGGGTGCTGTTCGGATGGCAGCGCGGCGCTGGTCGACTATGCCGGCGTGGATGCGAACCTTGGCCTTGGCTGCGGCGTCCCGACGCTGTACGCCGCTATCCAACCCGGCCATACCGTGCTCGACCTGGGCAGCGGCGCAGGGGTGGACGTGTTCCTCGCCGCCAGAGCGGTCGGCCCGACAGGGCACGTCATCGGCGTGGATATGACGCCGGAGATGATCGCCCGCGCCTGGAACAACGTCGTCACAGGCGACTACCGCAACGTCGAGTTCCGGCTGGGCGACATCGAGGCGCTGCCGGTGGCCGATGACAGCGTGGATGTCGTGATCTCGAACTGCGTGATCAACCTTGCCCCGGACAAGCGCCGCGTCTACGCCGAAATCCATCGGACACTCAAGCCCGGCGGACGGTTCTCGATCTCGGATGTGGTCTCGTATGGTGACGTGCCGGAGGAAATCCGGCAGGACATTGAGCAGTGGACGGGCTGCATCGCCGGCGCGATGGACCGGGATGCTTACTTGCAAATCATTCGCGAAGCCGGCTTCGCCGACGTGAAGATCAACAACTCAGTCGAGTACGATTACCTGAAGGGTGAGGGCTACGGTGTGGCGAGCATTACCATCGAGGGCCGCAAAGCGTAAACCGCGGAGATCTTTATCCGCGAATCTACGCGAATCTCCACGAACATGACATGAATCGAACGACCGAAGACATCTGGAACGAATTCAGCCAGCAGCTGCGCGGATTCATCCTCAAGCGCATCCCCGATCCGACTGACGCCGACGACATCCTGCAGGACGTCTTCGTCAAGCTGCACACGCGCATCGACACCTTGCGCGACGAGCATCGGCTCGCGCCGTGGCTCTATCGGATTGCCCGCAACACGCTCGTCGACTACTACCGCGCCCGACAGCCGGCTGTTCCCGTGCCGGAGCTGTTGGCCGTCGAAGATGAGCAGACCGAAAGCGACGCGGCGGCGCGAATCGCCTCGTCGCTCACCTCGATGGTCGAATGCCTGCCGGAAAAATACCGACAGGCCATTGTGCTTTCGGAGTTTCAAGGCCTGACCCAGCAGGAAGTCGGGGAGCGGTTGGGGTTATCCCTCAGCGGCGCGAAGTCGCGCGTGCAGCGCGGTCGCGACCTGCTCCGGGCGGCGCTGCTCGATTGCTGCCACTTCGAGTTCGACCGCCGGGGCCGGCTGATCGGTTACACCCCGCGGCCGGACTGTTGCCGGCATTGCGCGTCGTAGGGTGACCCGACGCGCTGCGCATCTTTCCATTCAGGGTATAATCAGCACGAATGCAGTGGAGGCCCAAATGGAAAACATCTTGACTCAGCACATCGAAATGACCCCCGGAGTAGTGGGCGGAAA
>JBOGUH010000404.1:0-5178 GCA_050695975.1 Anaerolineae bacterium | reverse complement strand
GCTCGTAGCAGCGCAGGGCCTCTCCGTATTCGCCCATAGCCTCGCGAGTCTGGCCCAAACCCCGCCATGCCTCCGCAATCAACCGGCTTCGCTCGGACTCGTTCCGCGCGCTCTGCGGCGCGAGATGGATGATCGCGCGGAAACTGGCCGCGGCCTGCTCGTACTCGCCAATCAGGTGATAGACTTCGCCCACACCTCGATGGGCGGCAATCAAATGTTCCATCAATGAAGGCGGGATCTCCTGAGTCCGCAGGTCGGCATCGGAGATGCCTCCTACATCGATCGCCTGTTTGTAGAACGCGATCGCCTCTTGATTGGCGTACACTTTGCGTGCGCGGTCGCCGGCCTGCACGCTGTACCGCACCGCTCTGGGCACGTCGCTGCCCTGCGTGAAATGATGCGCCAGGATCGGCGACATTTCTCCCAGTCGGGTCGTGTAGATTTTTTCGATCGCCTCGCCGGCCGAGCGGTGCATCTTCTTGCGCCGTGCGCCGCTCAGATCGGCGTAGACCACTTCGCGGATCTTGGCGTGCGTGAAGCGGTATTTGTCCTGGCGCGGATCGCGCACCTCGGCGATGAGCTGGCCGCGCAGCAAACTGTCGAGCACGTCGAGCAGCGCATCTTCTTCCAGGCCGGCCGCCGGCCGCAGCACGTCGTACACGAAATCGTGGCCGAACACCGCCGCCCAGTTGAGCACGCTGCGATCGGTGTCGGCCAGGTGGGCCAGACGGCGCTCGATCACGTCGATGATCGTCGCCGGGATGCGCAGCATCGTCAGGCCGGCGTCGGCTTGCAGATGCCAGCGTCCACCCCGGCGGGCCAACAAACCCTCCTCGGCCAGCGCTTTGAGAATCTCTTCGATGAAGAACGGGTTGCCTTCGCTCTCGGTGTAGATACGCCCGGCCAGATCGAGCGGCGATTCATCGAGTCCCAACAGCGCGGCGATCAGTTCGGACGCGGCCTGCGGCGAGAGCCGCTCCAACTCGATCCGATCAAACAGCCGCTGGCGGCTCAGATCGCGCAGTAACCCGGCCAGTGGACTGGACGCGTCGCGATCTTCGCGGCGCGCGGTGGCGCAGATGAAGATGCGCTGGCCGCGCGCGTTGCGCACGAGGTAGTGCAGCAGTTCGAGCGTGGCCTCGTCGGCCCATTGAATATCGTCGAGCAGCAGCATCAACGGCTTGCGCTCACTCCAGCGCGCCAGGACGCGCATCACCGCGTCGAAGAAGCGCAGCTTGGCTTGCTGGGGATCAAGACCGCCATCGGCAGCGGCTGAGCCGGATGGCATCAAGCGCGGGATGAGCCGGGCCAGTTCGGGTTCGAACCCGGAGATGATCCCGCCGAAGTTCTCACTCAAGCGGAACGCATCATCAAACCACTCGGCGATCGGGCCGTAAGGCACGCGCTCCGTCTCGTGGCAGGTTCCCAGCAGACGCAGCCCGCCGCGTAAGCGGGCATGGCCGCCGAGCTCATTCGCCAGGCGGGTCTTGCCCACACCGGCTTCGCCTTCGATGACGATCAACCGGCCCTCGCCGGCCCAGGCCTGATCCAGCGACTCATTCAAGCGAGCCAGCTCCGCCTGCCGCCCGATCAACCCGGCGCGGAAGACTGCGTCGGCGCGTGGCCGAGTGACCATCTCCGCCGGCGTGGGCGCGCTCAGGCTGGTGAGACCGGCCAGCGCGCGGAATACCGCTTCGGCCGAGGGCGGGCGATCGTTGGGACGCTTGGCGAGCAGGGTGAGAACGAGCGCCTCAAATTCGGGCGGGATCGACGGATCGACGCTGCGCAAGAACGGCGGGCTTTGCGTGATGTGCTGAAGCATGATCGCCAGCGGCGTGTCGGCGCTGAAAGGCAGCTGTCCGGCCGCCAGTTCGTACAACAGGACGCCCAGGCTGTACAGATCCGAGCGCAAGTCGATCGGCAGCGCCTGCCCTTGCTCGGGCGACATGTAATTGATCGTGCCGAGCATCACGCCGCTTTCGGTCAGGTTGGCCGATACGTCGGTGAGCTTGGCAAGCCCGAAGTCGACGAGTTTTATTTGGAAGTTGGAAGTTGGAGGTTGGAGGTTAGAGGTTGCAGATTGGAGGTTGGAGGTTGGAGTCGCAGCGCCGTTGCCATTGGCGAGCATGATGTTGGACGGCTTGAGATCGCGATGGACGACGCCTTGCGCGTGGATGTAGGTCAGCGCATCGCACAACTGACGGCCTATCGAGGTCACCTCGTGCAGCGGCAACCGGCCGCCGCGTGCCCGGCGCAACGCAGACAGATCTGTGCCCGGGATGAATTCCATCACGTAGAAGGGCACGCCGTCGGCCTCACCGTAGTCGAACACCCGGACGATGCGCGGATGCTGCAAGCGAGTCAGCGCGCGGAACTCGCGCTGGAAACGGCGCGGGCCTTCTTCTAAGCCCGCCGGCGGGAAGAAGGCTTTGATCGCCACGATACGTTCGGCGCGTCGATCGCGCGCACGGTAGACGACGCCCATGCCGCCCTGCCCCAGCGCCGCCTCGATCTGGTAACGACCGGCCAGCAGGCTGCCGGGCGACAGTGCGCGCGGAATCACAGCCCTCACCTTCACAGGCTCTGGCATCCCCTTTTGGGTTTGATCGCTCATCTGGATCGGCACGGCCTGCCCTCCCCTCGTGACCCAGGCAGCCAACCTGATTATAGGCGCATCCTCGTAGAGAGGCAATCACACCTGATCCCTACTCCTATCGGCTCGCGGCGAGTCTGCGACTCGCCGCCTGGAGGCCGAGCCAGTGCGAAGCCTCCCTGGGCACGGGGCGATAGTTGAACTGTCGCCCGAACGATGACGGAGTTTTTCGATTTTGGCTCCGTTATGCTACAATCGGCCTGCGATGGACGAACCGGCCTTGATCGCCTCCGCCCGCAAGGGCGACCTCGACGCGTTCAATACATTGGTGGTGGCTTACCAACATCAGGTGTACAACCTCGCCTACCGCATCATGGGCGATGAGGCATCGGCGTCGGACGCGACGCAGGAGGCGTTCATCTCCGCATACAAGCACATGCAGTCTTTCCGCGGCGAGTCGTTCAAGTCATGGATATACCGCATCGTCACGAACGCCTGCTACGACGAGCTGCGCCGCCGCAAGCGCAAGCCGGCGACTTCGTTGGAAGGGCTGGTCGATAATAGCGACACCGAGATCGAGTACGACATTCCCGACGAAAGTATCGGGCCTGAAGATCGGATCGAGCGGCGCGAAATGGCCGAGATGATCCAGGCCGCCATCAATATGCTGCCGTCTGATCAGCGCATCACGCTGGTCTTATCCGACGTGCAAGGCATGAGCTACGAAGAGATCGCGGCGATCACCGGTGCGAACCTGGGCACGGTCAAATCGCGCCTCAGCCGGGCCCGCGCCAAGCTGCGCGACTACCTCTTGTCCCAGGGGGAACTTTTACCCGAGTCTTTGCGTCTAAGAGCCGAGCAGCAGGTGCAGTAGCCGTATTGAGAAAGGCATATAGGGAATGGGTTTTTGGGGCAGGAAATTGACGGACGAAGAGCGGGCTGACGAGTTGTTCTCGCCATATATCGACGGACAAGTCACTGCCGAGGAGCGGACGTTCCTCGAGCGGTATCTGGCCGATCATCCCGAATCCCGCGCAAAGTTCGAGATGCTGAAGGCGGCCGTGCAGCTGACGAAGAAGCTGCCGCTGGTGAAAGCGCCGCGCTCGTTCGTGCTGCCGCGCTCGATGGCGCGCAAGCCTAGCTTCGCGCTGCGGCTGTATCCCGTCATGCGCTTCGCAACCGTCGCCGCGACGATGCTGTTCGTGTTCGCGCTGGCCGGCGACCTGGCGACGACGTCTCGATTTGCGGCATCGCCTGAGTCACAGAGCGTGCTGTCGCTGGCGCAGGCAACCGCCGCTGCGACGGCAACTCAGGAGCCGGAAGTACCCTTAGCTGAAGCGCCCGCGCCAGCCGCGACCGAAGCGGTAACTGCCCAGTCGCAAGCGGTTACCATCACCGAGACACTGCCTGCCCCGACGCCGCCGGCCGCGGCTGCAGACGCCGCAGCGACCGAGGGCAGTGTGACGGACGGCACCCCCGCAGCGAGGGCTGCCGCGCCGACTGAAGCACCATTGGAAGAGGAAGCATTGACCACACGCGACGATCAAGACAGATTGACTCGCAAGTCCGCAGAGGCTCCCGCATCGGCGCAGATCGATGTGCTGCGCATCGCGGTGATCGTGCTGGCCGGGTTGGCCGTCATCCTGGCCGCGACGACGCTGGTCTTACGGCGACGCGCGCGGTGACGTGCACCATCAGAAACCCGGTTTCTGACAGAAGCCGGGTTTCTTTTTGCCGATATGGAACGCATCACGGCGCTCGCGCGCGAAAGCGAAAGCTGGTTGACAAAGAGATCAGGTACACCACGATGACGATCGCGCTGAACTACTGCCCGCGCTGCGCGCATCCGCTCGAAGACAAAATCGCCTATGGGCGAACCCGGCGCGCCTGCCCGAACTGCGGATTCATTTTCTTCAGAGAACCGAAGGTCGCCGCCGGTGCGTTAATCGAGCGCGAAGGCGCGGTGCTGCTGGTGCGCCGCTCGGTCGATCCGAAGATGGGATTTTGGGCGCTGCCGGCCGGCTACATGGAGATCGACGAAGGGCCGATCGCGACGGCGATCCGCGAATGTTTCGAGGAAGTCGGGTTGATCATTCGCGTCACAGACCTGTTCGGGGTGTACCACGTGCGGAACGACCCGCGCGGCGCAGGCGTGCTGATCCTGTATCGCGCCGTAGTAGAGTCGGGCACGCTGAAGCCCAGCGATGATGCGTCGGAAGCGGCGTTCTTCGCGCCGGATGCGATTCCGCGCGACATCGCCTTCGCCTCGACGCGGCGCGCGCTCCTGCGCTGGCGCATCGAGAAGAAGGCGCCAGGGAGCGGCGGGCCTGCTTAGCCTAGATTTCGCACCTGCTCCCGCTGGATGGCCACATCCAGCGGCTGGGGCGTGGATGTGACCATCCACGCCGAGTATTGTCTATAGTTGGCTCAACGTGCGAAAAACAGGCTTGAGCCTGGGTCGAATCCTCGGCGGACAAAACCCTTGCTCGCCCGCTCACGTAGATCCATCAGCGGTGGTAGAATGTCCGCCGCATATCCGACAGTGAACTGTGGAAATTCGAATGGTCGAACAAGACACTCAACCC
>JBOGUH010000403.1:0-6354 GCA_050695975.1 Anaerolineae bacterium | reverse complement strand
CGGTTACGCGGCGCTGGGTCTGGCGCTGGGCGTCCTGTTCACGGGGTTGTCGGCGGCGGCGGAACCCTCACCCCCACCCCTCTCCCTCGCAGGGAGAGGGGCGAGGGGTGCGGGCCGTCTGGGTCTGCACCGCTCGCGGCGCGTCGTGCTGAAGCTCTCGGCGTTGTTCGCGCTGGACGCATTCGCGGGCGGTTTTGTTTTGCAAAGTGTCGTGGCGTACTGGTTTTACCTTCGATTTGGCCTCGAGGAAGCAGCGCTGGGCGGCATCTTCTTCGGCGCCAACATCCTGGCCGGGCTGTCCGCACTGTTGGCCGCGCGCGTAGCCGCTCGCATCGGGTTGATTAAGACGATGGTCTTTACCCACATACCCTCGAATGTGTTACTGTGTCTCGTGCCGTTGATGCCCAATTTGCCATTGGCAGTCGGGGTGCTCCTGTTGCGCTTTAGTATCTCGCAAATGGACGTACCCACTCGCCAATCCTATACCCTGGCAGTGGTTGCTCCCGATGAACGCTCCGCCGCGTCAGGTGTCACAACGATCGCTCGCTCAGTTGGCGCGTCGCTATCTCCGACGCTAAGTGGACTTTTTCTCGCCAGCCCGCTGCTCATAGGCGCACCGTTCTTGGTGGCGGGCGGTCTTAAAATCATGTACGACTTGCTTCTGTATCACAGTTTCAGATCACTCAAACCACCTGAAGAAAAGGGAGGTGTTCTTAGAACGAAAAGCACTCAGTTTTAAGATGATTCATGATTTACTTTTCAGATCACGTTCGACCGCTTCAGCGCGTCACTGGCCGCCGCCTGCGCCGCCAGCTGCTTGCTCAGTCCCTCGCCGCGACCAACCACCCGATCGCCGATGCGCACCTCGACGGTGAATAACTTGGCGTGATCAGGCCCCTCCTCGGACACGGTGCGATACCTCGGCGTGATGCCGTATTCAGCCTGGCTCCACTCCTGCAGCATGCTCTTCGCGTCGCGATCGCTCTCCTCGGCCAGGATGCGCTCGACCTCTTCCGGCAGAAGCCTTTCCAGAAATTCCCGCACCGCGCCCAGCCCCTGGTCGAGGTACAGCGCGCCGAGCACCGCTTCGAATGCGTCGGCCAGCAGCGAGATCCGCCCGCGCCCGCCGCTCTCCGCTTCGCCCTTGCCCAGCCGCAAGCGCCCGTCCAACCCGATCCGCAGCGCGAATGCGGCCAGCGCATCCGTTTTGACGAGCGCCGCGCGCAGCGAGGTCAGCCGGCCTTCTCTCATCTCGGGGAACCGATTGTACAGCCACGCGCCGGTGACAAAATCGAGCACGGCATCGCCCAGGAACTCCAATCGCTCGTTGTCGTCGAGCGCAAGTTCGAGATGCTCGTTGAGATACGAGCGATGCGTCAGCGCGCGTTCGAGGAGGGAGGGATCGCGGAAAGTGGGGAGTGACGGCATGTGTGAAGCGTGATGCGTGATAACGTGCTCGAGTGATGCGATAGGCGATACGCGATAAGCCTACTCGTAGCGCTTGATGATTAACACACTGTTGTGCCCACCGAAGCCGAAGGCGTTGGTCATTGCGACGTCGACTGTGTGCCGGCGAGCCTGGTTGGGTGTGTAATCCAGATCGAGTTCGGGATCGGGCGTTTCGTAGTTGATCGTCGGCGGGATGACGCCGTCGTGGATCGCCTTGACGCACCACACCACTTCGATCGCGCCGGTCCCGCCCATGATGTGCCCGGTCATCGACTTGGTGCCGCTGATGGGGATGTTGTACGCCTGCTCGCCGAAAACGGACTTGATCGCCAGCGTCTCCATGCGATCGTTGAGCTGCGTCGCCGTGCCGTGCGCGCTGATCCAGTCCACGTCGTGGATCGTCAAGTTCGCATCGCGCAGCGCTTTCTGCATCGCCCTGGCTGCGCCGGATCCGTCTTCGAGCGGCGCAGTCATGTGGAAGGCGTCGGAGGTCGCGCCATAGCCGGCGATTTCGGCCAGCGGCGTCGCGCCTCGCGCCAGGGCGAAGTCTAAGTCTTCTAACACGAAGACCGCCGCGCCCTCGCCGAAGACCAACCCTTCGCGATTCTTGTCGAAGGGCCGGCTGGCGTGCGCCGGATCGTCGTTTCGGCGCGAACAGGCGCCGGTGCGGTCGAAGGCGGCCATGCCGATGAAAACGATCGGCGCTTCCGCGCCGCCCGCGAGCATGACCCGAGTCTCGCCGCGCTGAATGGTGCGGACGGCCAGGCCCAGCGCGTCGGATCCGGCGGCGCAGGCGGTGACCGGCGCGAAATTCATGCCGCGCGCCCGGAATACGATCGCCACCGCGCTGGACGCG
This sequence comes from Anaerolineae bacterium, assembly GCA_050695975.1. GTDB lineage: Bacteria > Chloroflexota > Anaerolineae > Fen-1058 > Fen-1058 > DASSFZ01. Next base: position 4,049 of record JBOGUH010000403.1, on the reverse strand, counting down.
CCATCGTCCAGAACCATCGGGATGATGAACGGGCTGATCCGGCGCGGGCCTTCCTCCAGAATGACTTTCATCGCATCGAACAGGCTCTGCAGCCCGCCGACGCCGGTGCCGATGTACACGCCCATTTCGTTGGCCAGGTCGCCATCGATGGTCAGGCCCGACTGCTGCGCGGCTTCGCGGGCTGCCGCGATAGCCAGCTGCGCCACGCGATCCCGCCGCCGGGCCTCCTTCGCATCCATGTAATCGGTTGGATCGAAGCCTTTGAGCTCGGCAGCAATGTGGACTTGCAGCGAGCTGGAATCAAACAGCGTGATCGGCCCGACCGCCGAGACGCCTGCCAGCGCGTTTTTCCACGATGACTCTGCGTTCAACCCGAGTGGGTTGACCGTTCCCATCCCCGTGATCACCACACGTCGATGATGGTCCATGATTCCCTCGATGACAAAGATAATCAGATCGTAGTAGCGACTTTAGTCGCTGACGACTGACCCCACTGCGCTGCGCTACGGGGGCAGGTGAGTCGTCACTACCAATGTTAGGGTTCGTAGACGGGTGTATCTTCGACGTCGGCCGGTGTCGGGCGATAGTGGCCCTCGATCCACTCTTCCCCGCGCGGCCCTACTTCCTTTTTCCAAATCGGCACGATCTCTTTGAGCCGATCGATGCCGTAGCGCGCCGCGTCAAACACGCCATCGTAGCGATGCCCGGCCGAAACGGCAATCAACACCGTGAACTCGCCGACCGGCAAGCGCCCGATGCGCTGCACGATGGAGATGCCTTCGACCTTCGGCCAGCAGGCGCGGATTTCCTGGGCCACCTGACGCATCTTGGCCTCGGCCATCGGCGAGTAGGCTTCGTAATCCAGGCGGATCGTCTCGTGCTCAGCTGATTGCCCGCGCACCGTTCCGGTGAAGGCGCATACTGCGCCGGTCGTCGGCAGCGTGATCTCTGCGACGATCGTGTTCAGATCGATCGCTCCTTCGGTGATTCTGAACCGTTCCGGGAACTCCGATCCGCCGCTGACTGGCGGAAACAGCGCGACTTCGTCGCCTTCGCGGAGGAGGGTAGGTGGAAAAGCGAACTCCTGGTTGACGGCGACAATTGCGCTGGGCAGCGCCGGCGCCAGCGCCGGATACGTGGCGGCGACCCGTTCGATCAGGTGTGCGACCGTCGCGCCGTCCGATAGGTCGATCGACACGGCCTTCGCCCCGGCGCGATCCCTTAATGTGGCGAACAGTTGAACGTCGATCTTCATACCACACCCCTCAGAGCCTGTTTGGGAATTGTGCCGAATTTCCAAACACGCTCTCAGACCTTCCAGGCCTCTAAGCCTAAATTTCGTACCTGCTCCCGCTGGATGGCCACATTCAGCGGCTGGGGCGTGGATGTGGCCATCCACGCCGAGCATTGTCTATAGTTGGCTCAAGGTGCGAAAAACAGGCTAAGACCTGGAAGGTCTATTCTCATTCTAAGACGATGTCCCCGCTCTGGCCGCCGTGTTTCTCAATCAGCCGGATATTGCTGATGCGCGCGTCGCGCTGAACGGCCTTGACCATGTCGTACACAGTCAGCGCGGCGACGCTGACGGCGGTCAGCGCTTCCATCTCGACGCCGGTCTTGCCCGTCGTTTCCACACGCGCCGTGATCTCAACCTGCGTGCCGCCCTTTGCGTTCAAGTCGACCGCGACGTGCGTCAGGACAAGCGGATGGCACAGCGGGATGAGTTGGCTGGTTTGTTTGGCGGCCAGGATGCCGGCGATCCGCGCCGTGGCGAACACGTCGCCTTTCGGCAGGCTGCCGCTGAGTATCAGCACGAGTGTGTCGGGCGACAGGTGCACTTCGCCCTTCGCAACCGCGATGCGTTTTGTGTCCCTTTTGTGGCCCACGTCCACCATGCGAGCGTGGCCCTGTTCGTCAAGATGGCTTAACTTTGGATGGTCCATGCTCTTCACGTATCTTCTCGAAATCGTGGGGCGCACGCCCGCCGGGTAGGCGTGAGGCCGGGTGAGCGCGAGGCCCACCGCTACGCCCTCACGATCTCGCATTCGTTTGGGCGGCCGCTTTCTCATCCCGCAGCTCGCGCCACAACCGCAGGCGGAATCGAAACAAGTCGCGGAAGGCGCGCACGACCACTTTCAGATTCGCGCCGGTCGGCGAGCCGGCGGTGCGCGGCAGGTGCGTCACCGGCACTTCGGCGATCTTGTACCCGCGCGCCCGCAGCTCGGCCAGCATCTCCGTATCGATCATCGCGCCATCGGACTGAATGACGATCCGATCCAAGATCCAGCGTCGAAAGACTTTAAGGCCACAGTCGATGTCTTTGATCAGGTAGCCGAACAAGATTCGCACGACCGTGTTCCAGCCGAAGCCGTTGAATTTGCGGATCCAGTTGTCTTTGCGATCGATACGCCGGCCGCTGACCAGCACCACCTCCGGCGCGAGTCGATCGAAGAGCAATCGAATCTCGCTAAAATCGAACTGGTTGTCGGCGGGTGTGAACGCGATCAACTCTTTCGTGGATGCGGCAAAACCGGCTTTGAGCGCGCCGCCGTAACCTCGATTGGGAAAATGCTCGACGAGTCTTAACTTTGGAATCGATGCCATTAATTCTCGGACGATGACACCCGTTCGATCGCGGCTGCCATCGTTGACGACGATAATCTCATAATCTGTGCCTAACTGTTGTGTGACCTGTGAGACCTGGCGAACGGCTTCTGCAACGTTGGCTTCTTCGTTGTAGGCCGGTATAACAACCGAAAGACTCTGCATTCGCACCTCAAATTGGCCTGAACAAAGAGAATTATAACACACGCGGAAAGAGCCTTTGGGTTCGTTGTGACACTCTATCGCGCGTGGTATAATGCCGCCCGATGCGCGAACGGCTCATGTCCCTCAGAGATGCGCTGGCCCGCACTCGGCAGACCGCTTTCGGTCGCATCGCCACGCTGTTCGGCGCGACCGAGATTACACAGGAGTTGTGGGACGATCTCGAAGCGGCGCTGATCCAGGCCGACGTCGGGGTGGCCACCACAACTGATTTGTTGGAGCGGCTTCGCGCACGCGCCGCAAGCGAAGGCCTCCTGCGCGCTGACCGGCTGCGAGAAGCCCTGAAGGTCGAGCTGCGGGCGATGCTCAGCCTGTCGGACGCGCCTGCCGGGCTCGACCGTGTGCGGCCGGTGGTTATCCTGATCGTGGGGACGAACGGATCAGGCAAGACGACGAGCATCGCCAAGCTGGCGGCGTATTACAGGCAGGCCGGGCGCCGCGTGCTGCTCGCCGCCGCCGATACGTTTCGCGCGGCCGCCGGCGATCAACTCGACGTGTGGGCCGGGCGGGCCGGCGCCGAGCTGATTGGCGGTCAGCCGGGCGCCGATCCCGGATCGATCGCATTCGATGCGATGCAGTCGGCCCGGGCGCGCGGGATCGATGTCGTACTCGTCGATACAGCAGGCCGGCTGCACACCAAGGTCAACTTGATGCAGGAATTGAAGAAGGTGCGCAATGTCATTGGCAAAGCCCTGCCCGGCGCCCCACACGAGACGTATCTCGTCCTGGATGGGACCACCGGTCAGAACGCGCTAGCACAGGCGCGCCAGTTCAAAGAGGCCGTCGGCGTGACGGGCGTGATCGTCACCAAGCTCGATGGCACCGCCAAAGGCGGCATGGTCTTTGCCGTGACTCATGAGCTGGGTCTGCCAGTGCGCTACATTGGCGCCGGCGAGAAGATTGGCGACATGACCCCGTTCGACGCCGAAGCGTTCGTCGAAGGTTTGTTTGAATAAGGATAGACTATGGACGAGTTAAAAGCGACTCTGGCCGAATTGAGCCACAAGATCGATTCGATTCTGGAGCGTCTTTGACGTCGCCGGCAAGCAGGCGCGGATGGCGGAACTGGAACGGCAGGCCGGCGCGCCCGGTTTCTGGAACGATACCCAAGCGGCTCAAAAAGCGATACGTGAGCTCAACGCGCTCCGGGCCGACATCGACGGTTGGAGCCGTCAAGCGCGTCGCGTACACGACGCGCTTGAGCTGGTCGATCTAGCCGAAGT
>JBOGUH010000402.1:0-3653 GCA_050695975.1 Anaerolineae bacterium | reverse complement strand
CAATAAGAATGAAAAGGTAACCGCAGGCGGCGTTCCAGGCGCCTGCCCACGCCTCCCGGCACGGCTTCACCGCCTGCCGGGAGGCCCCTCTGGGGAGGGCGGCAATGGCTTCTGAAATTCAGCAAGTTCCCGCGCTCGCGCCAAAAAAACCGGCGCGCAGCGGCGTCAGCTCCGAAATGGCGATCCCCAACATCATGAAGCAGGGTCGCTTCACGCCGTGGCTGTATCTGCTGCCTGCCTTGATCGTGATGACGACGTTCATCGTCTACCCCGGACTGAACACGCTCTACTTGAGCTTCCGCAACGTCGACGGCAGCGACTGGGCCAGCAGCGCCTGTATTGCCGGCCAGCCGTGCTGGGGCATTTTTGAGAGTTTTCGTTACGCGTTGACCTCGCCGATCATGCAGACGGCGTTCGTCAACAACCTGAAGTGGATCCTGTTCATGGTCAGCGGCGCGGTGCTGATCGGCCTGCTGATCGCCGTGCTGGCCGATCGGGTGCGCTACGAAGCACTCGCCAAGTCAGTCATCTTCCTGCCCATGGCGATCTCCTTCGTGGGGGCTGGTGTGATCTGGCGCTTCGTGTATGCCTATGACACCGGCCCGACGCAGATCGGCCTGCTCAACTCGCTCGTCACCACGCTGGGTGGCCAACCGGTGTCGTGGCTGACCGAGCCTCAGACCAACACCATCGCGCTGGTCATCGTCGGCGTGTGGATGTGGACCGGGTTCTGCATGACGATCCTCGCCGCCGCGATCAAAGGCGTCCCGGCTGAGATCAACGAGGCCGCCCGCATGGACGGCGCGAATGAAATCCAGTTGTTCCAGCACGTCACCGTGCCTTCGATCCTCCCAACCCTCACCGTCGTCGTCACCACGATGACCATCAACGTTCTGAAGGTCTTCGACATCGTGTACGTGATGACCGGCGGCAACTACGGTACGGAAGTCATCGCCAATCGCATGTACAGCGAGCAGTACCAAGCCTTCAACACCGGCCGAGCTGCGGCCATCGCCGTTGTGCTGGTGGCCGTCATCATCCCGATGATGATCCTCAACATCCGCCGCTTCCGGGCAGAGGAGGCGATCCGATGAAAACCAATCCCTTGCGACGCATCCTGGGGCGGCTGTCGGTGCACGTCGTGCTGCTCGGCCTGGTCTTCATCTGGCTGCTGCCGGCGATCGGCCTGCTGGTCACTTCGATCCGCCCGGCGCAGGAAGTCAGCACCAGCGGCTGGTGGACGGTGGCTTCGCCGCCCGAGGGCCAGGCCGATTTCAGCGCCAACTGCGCCGAATGCCACGGCAGCGACGGCCGAGCAATCGCAAGCGTCGATCTCAGCAATCCAGAGGTCGTCGGCCAGTTCCGCCGCTCGATTAACCTGCAAGCCGCGCTGAACCTGGAAATCGATGGCCAGCCGCACCTGGCTGATCAGCCCGTTCCCGACGACAACGCCGTGGCGCGCATTCTCGGTTACCTGCGCCAGCTCTCCGGCATCGAGAGCGGCAACCGCGCCACGTTGGCCAACTATGTTGACGCGCTGATGGGCTATCGTGGTAGGAGCAACTACCTGGATGACTGCGCGGCGGGTACACAGCCGATCGACATCAACTGCAACCTGAGTGACCTGGGTAACCCGCGCGGCATGGCGCGCGCCTTTCTGAACAGCCTGCTGGTGGCGATTCCATCCACCATGCTGCCGATCCTGTTCGCCGGCTTCGCCGCCTACGCCTTTTCATGGATGTCTTTCAAAGGTCGGTTCGCGCTGTTCGCGCTGCTGGTCGGCCTGCAGATTGTGCCGCTGCAGATGACGCTGATCCCGATCTCGCGGCTGTACGCGCAGCTTGGCCTGAACGGCACGTTTCTGGGCATCTGGCTGTTCCATACCGGCTTCGGCCTGCCTTACGCGATCTACCTGATGCGCAACTTTCTCGGCGGGCTGCCGCGTGAGTTGTTCGAGTCGGCCTACCTCGACGGCGCCTCGCACTGGACGGCCTTCCTGCGGCTGGCGATTCCGCTGGCCGTGCCGGCGATCGCCTCGCTGGCGATCTTCCAGTTCTTGTGGATCTGGAACGACTTGCTGGTCGCGCTGGTCTTTCTGGGCGGCCAGAACCCGGTGCTAACCTACCAGATCAGCAACATGGTCACCTCGCTGGGCAGCGGCTGGCATGTGCTCACTGCAGCTGCCTTTGTCTCGATGGCGCTGCCGATGCTGGTATTCTTCGGGCTGCAGCGCTACTTCGTGCGCGGCCTGCTGGCCGGATCGGTCAAGGGGTAAGCGCCCGCTTCAACGCGCGAAGCCCGATCCATCGCCTATCCGGCGGCGGGGATCGTGTTCGGGTTTAGGGAAGGGGCGACCTCCGCTGCCTCTTCCCTTATTATCAGTAGATCACGAAACGGGTTAGTAGTAGCGACTTGAGTCGCCTTTTGCCGCCGCCGACTGAAGTCGTCACTACGAATTCGTGATCTACTGATTATGATGGTTACGCAGGGTCAAAGGGCAGGGCTGAAGGTGAACATCATTTTGTTAGGTGCGCCCGGCTCAGGCAAAGGGACGCAGGCCGAACACCTTCAAGCCGAACTGGGCTTGATCCACATTTCGTCCGGCGCTCTGTTCCGCGAGCACCTCAACCACAAGACCGAACTCGGCTTGCTGGCCCAGGCCTACATGCAGCGCGGGGAGTTCGTGCCCGACGACATCACGCTGGCGATCGTGCGCCAGCGACTCCAGCGCCCGGATGTCGACCAGGGCGTCATCTTCGACGGCTTTCCGCGCAGCCTGGCCCAGGCGCAGGCATTGACCGAGATGATGGCCGATTTGGGACGTCGGCTCGACGGCGTGCTGTACATCGAAGTGCCTGACGCGACGCTCGTCGATCGGCTGGCGGGCCGCTGGATTTGCCGCGAGTGCCAGGCGCCCTTCCACCGCATCTACCAACCCTTCCAGACCTGCCCCGACCACAAGTGCGCCGGCGAATATTTGCATCAGCGCGACGACGACCAGCCGGCGACGGTGCGCGCCCGCCTCGCAACCTTCCACGCCCAAACCGCCCCGCTCATCGACACCTATCGGCGAGTGGGCCTGCTGGTCACCGTGCCCGGCGCAGGCGCCGTCGACGAAGTCAAGCGGGCGACATTGGAGGCTGCGCAAGGCCTGATGCATTAACCAAAATACCCCATCCAAAGCGGGGGAGGACATCATGCCGAAGAAGAAGGACAAGAAAGCCAAAAAGCAACACGATCGACCGGTTGAGAATGGGGTCGAAGAAATAGATTACCCGGTGCAGGCCGCTGAAGGAAAGCCGGCGCAATTGACCGGGAAGGTCTATCAGCAAGAGCTGGCGAGCCTCCAGATCGAGTTAGTCAAACTGCAAGAATGGATCAAGCACCAGGGATTGCAGGTCGTCGTTATCTTTGAGGGGCGGGACGCGGCCGGTAAAGGGGGGGTCATCAAGCGCATCACGCAAAGCCTGAACCCGCGCAGCTGCCGGGTGGTGGCGCTGGGCACGCCGACCGAGCGTGAGACAACGCAGTGGTATTTTCAACGCTACGTGGCGCATCTCCCGGCAGCGGGTGAGATGGTCCTGTTCGACCGGAGCTGGTACAACCGGGCCGGCGTCGAGCGGGTGATGGGCTTTTGCGCCGAAGACGAGTAC
>JBOGUH010000401.1:0-2970 GCA_050695975.1 Anaerolineae bacterium | reverse complement strand
CGGTGATTGGGGCAGCCATGCTGAACTACTGTATTGAGGTGTGGACGTATTGCGTGTTGCGTATTGCATGTTGCGCAGCACGCACTACGCAATGCGTTAAGCCAGCTGCTTTGCTTTCTGCCTGTCTTTGATGTACCTCTCAAAACGGAACGCATTCTCCGGCAGTTTGAAATCCATGCCGTAGTGATCCGGCCCGACCGCTTCCACTTTCGCGACGATGGTCGTCATCACCGTGTTTTCAAACGCCTCGGCTGCCGCTTCGACGAACTCGTACATGCTCTGCGCGAAGCACACGTTTGGGCAGCCGGCCCCGCGCGCGATGGCGGCCAGGTCGGTGATGCCGGAGGTCGTGTGCGAGGCGAAGCCGCCGGTCGACAGCAGGCTGCCGTTGTCGAAGATGATGTGCGTCAAATTGGCGGGGCGATAACGCGCCAGCGTCGCCAATCCACCCAGGTTCATCAGCACCGAGCCATCCCCGTCGATCACGACAACTTTCTCGTCGGGCAGGTTCATCGCCAGCCCCAGCCCGATCGACGAGGCCAGCCCCATGGCGTGCTCCAGGTAGAAGAAGTTCTCGCGATGGCCCAGGTCGTACAGTTCCTGTGCGCTGGCGCCCATGATCGTGACGACCAGCCGATCTTGCAGTTCGGGATACAGCGCCTTGATGCATTCTGCGCGTTTCATAGTTCTCCTGCCTGTGTAGAAATTCAGCCACGAAGACACAGAGGCATAGAGAACAAACTATAAATCCTCTGTGTCTCTGTGCCTCTGTGGCTAATCCTCCATCAACTCGCGGGTGAGCAGCAGCGCCACCGGCGACAACGAGCTGAGTGCGAAGGTCTGCGCCTCGCGGATTTGCTTGGCGGCCTTGTGCGGGTCGGTCATGGCGTCAAATGGCAGACCCAGTCCGCGCAGCACCGGCTCGGTCAGGATGCCGCCCTGTGTGTGCCACGGGTACGGCTCGCCGATGTGGCCGCGGTGGGCGATCAGCATCAGCAGCGGGACGCGATACAGCAGCGCCAGTGAGACGATGCCGTTGATGCTCGCTAAAAAGCCGTGGTTCTGCATCAACAGCGCGTTGGGCTTCCCGGCGAAGTAGGCTCCAGCCGCGATGCCGATCGCCTCCTCCTCTTTCGCCACTTCGACCAGCGTCATCTCCGGATCGTCTTCGGCGAGCTGCAGCAGGTACACCAGCCACGTCTCCGGCAGGGCCGAAATAAATCGGATGTCGGCAGCTTTGATGCCCTCGTACACCATTTTGGAGTTGTCGCGTGAGACAGTCATGCCTTCCCCTTGGCAAAATGCGCCTATAACGTATTGCGTGTTGCGTATTCCGTACCCGTATCGCCTATTTTGCGATGAGCGATATGCGATAAGCGATACGCTAGCTGCGCAGCTTGAAGCGCTGAATCTTGCCGGTCGCCGTCTTGGGCAGCTCGGGCACGAACTCGATCCAGCGCGGGCGCTTGTATTCGGCCATCTTCTGCTTGCAGTATTCGATCAGTTCGTTCGCCAGTGCATCCGAAGGTTGATGGCCTTCGTTCAAGATCACGAACGCTCTCGGCTTGATCAAACCGGTCTGGTCAGCTTGCCCGACCACGGCGCATTCCAATACGGCCGGGTGACCGATCAGCGCGCTCTCGACTTCGACCGGCGATACCCAGATGCCGCCCACCTTCAGCATATCGTCCGAGCGGCCATCATACCAATAGTAGCCGTCCTCGTCGATGTGGTACTTGTCGCCGGTGAACAGCCACTCGCCCAGGAAGGTCTTTTGTGACTTCCCGTATTGGTGCAGGTACATCGGCGCCGCCGTCTCGCCTTTGACGAGCAGATTGCCGATCTCGCCGCGCGGAACTTCCTGGCCACTCTCCTCGACGATCTTCAGTTCGTAGCCGTCGAACGGCTTGCCGCTGCTGCCAGGGCGGATGTCGCCGAGCCGGTTCGACAGGAAGATGTGGAAGTTCTCGGTCGATCCGATGCCGTCGATGATGTCCAGCCCGGTCTTCTCTTTCCAGGCGTGCCAGATCGGCGCGGGCAGCGACTCGCCCGCCGAGACGCACAGCCGCAGCGAGGACAGGTCGTATTTCTTGGTGAAATCTTCGACGGCCAGCGTGGCGGCATAGCCGGTCGGCGCGTTGTACAGGATCGTCGGCTTGAAACGCTGAATGATGTCGAGCACGTTCGTCGCAATGCGCGGCGGCCCGGAGAACAGCACGATGCTCGCCCCCACGTACCACGGGAAGATCAGGTTTCCGCCCAGGCCGAACGTGAAGAATAACTTGGCGGCCGCGAAAGTGCGATCGTCCTCGCGCAGTCCCAAAACGTTGACGCCCCACAACTGCGATGTGAGCGGATAGTCCTTGTGCGCGTGCAGGATGCCCTTCGGCTCGCCGGTCGTCCCGCTGGAATAGTTCAGCGAGCAGAAGTCGTCGCGGTGCGTGTTTGCCGCTTTGAGTTCGGTCGATTCGCCGGCGATCCAGTCGCGGAAGGCGACATCGCCTGGACGCCCACCCGATCCAATGACGATGACGTGCTCAAGATATTCTTGCTTGTCACGGATTTCCTCGATCGCAGGCAGCAGCTTCTCGTGCACGATCAGGACGCGGGCGCGGGAATCGCGCAGCATGTAATCGTACTCGTGCGGTTTGAGCAGCGTGTTGAGGCCGACGGCGACGGCGCCGATTTTCATCGCGCCGAAGAACGACGTCACCCACTCCGGGCAATCGAACGAGAGATTCCCAACATACTCGCCCATACGCACGCCCAGTTTCTTGAGCGCGTTGCCGACCTGGTTGACCTCGTTCGAGGCGTCGCGGAAGGTCATTTCCTTACGCGTATCGCTGTACAGCGCGACCTTGTCGGCGCGTTGAGCCAGGTTGCGCTCGAGGATGTCGACAGCGTTGTAGGTGAGTGGAAGATCTGTGGATTTCATGGTTCTCCCTTGACTGTTGATATTTATCCACGAAG
>JBOGUH010000400.1:0-4609 GCA_050695975.1 Anaerolineae bacterium | reverse complement strand
GCGCTCGGCGCTCTTGCCCATCTCGTCGAGCAGCGCATACACGGCGCCGCCCGCGCCCAGCCAGTGCGATATGGCCGGCAGATGCTCGATCGAGAAATCTTCAGCCAGGCGATCGAGCGAGTCGGCATCCCAGCCAAACGAGACCAGCGTCGGCGCAAGTTCCCAGGCCCGATCGATTGTGCGATCCTCCAGCCACGCCTGCACGTCGCTCTCCCGATCGCTGCGCGTGAGTGGGTCGAGGTTAACCGGCTCGGCGGCGCGCTTGACGATCTCCTCGCGCAACGCGTCGACCGCGGTCGACTGGCGCGGATTGAAAGAGCAGGCGTTGAGCGCGAGCGTCGCGCGCTCCCAGTCGACCAACGCCTCACGCAGCTGCGTAGCCGCTCGCCGGGCAGCGGCGGCCGGGTTGTTCAACTCATGCGCCAGACCGGCGGACAGCGTGCCGAGCGCGGCCATCTTTTCGCGCTGGTGCAGCAGCGATTCGTTTTGACGCAGGCGCGCGGTGACGGTCTCCAAGATGGTCAGCGCCGCCGAGGGGCTGGTCGACAGCAACTGATGAAAGGCGTCGTCGTGGATCTTCAGCAGCTGGCTGTCGCGCCGCGCGCGCACCGACGCCGAGCGCGGCGCGTGATCGAGCAGCGACATCTCGCCGATCACCGCGCCCGGCTGGCGCACGTCGATGGCGATGTCTTGCGGGCCGGATCGCTTGGTCACCTCGAACTCGCCGTCGAGGATGATGAACAGCGCGTCACCCGGGCTGCCTTCTTCGATCAGCAGATCGCCGGCCCGGATCGAAACCGGCTCGGCCTTTTGAAACAGCCAATCGAGGTCGGTCTCGGACAAACCGGTGAACAAGGGCAACTGCTGCAGGAACTCAATGCTCATGGCGTCTACCTGTGTGATGGAAGACAACACACCACAGAGACACGGAGCACACGAAGGTTTTCGTCATGTTCTCTGCGCTCTCAGTGACTCTGTGGTTCAGCACTGGCTCTTTCATCGGCCAGGGTGATCATAGGAATGTCTGGTCGACATAGCACCACAGCCAATCCTCGCCCGGCTCAAGGGACTTGATGATGGGATGGCTGGTCGCGTGGAAATGCCGGGTGGCGTGCTTGTTCTTCGAGTCGTCACAGCACCCCACCTTCCCGCAGATCATGCACAGGCGCAAATTCACCCACCCGTCGCCGATCTTCAGACAGTCCTCGCAGCCCTGCGCGCTGGGTGTGACTTCTCGTATCGAATTTCGATGAGTGCACTCTTTGCTCATATCGTCTCCGTTCTCCAGACCTGCCGGGTCTCGCCCAGCGCCCCGAAGCGCAGCAGAGCGGGGCAGAGACCTGGCCGGTCTACAAAGTCGCCAGGTATTGATGGATGAAATAAATAGCCATCGCCCCTTCGCCCACGGCGGAGGCGATCCGTTTCATCGATTGCTCGCGTACGTCGCCGGCGACGAAGATGCCCGGCACGTTGGTTTCGAGCAGGTAGGGCAACCGCTCCAGCGGCCAGCCCTTCGGGCGCGTTCCGGCGCACAGCTTGATGAATCCATACTCGTCGCGCTCGACGACGCCGGCCACCCAGTCGGTGCGCGGCTGCGCGCCGATGAAGACGAACAGTGCGCCTGCCGATACAACCTGCTCCTGGCCGGTTGCGTCGTTGCACAGCGTGATCGACTCCAGGCCGGTCGCGCCGCGCACTCCGACGACGGCCGCGCGCGTTCGCACGGCGACATTCGGCGTCGCGTGAATCTGATCGATGAGGTATTGCGACATACTGTCGGCAAGCGAGTCGCCGCGCACGAGCATCGTCACCGAACGGGCGTACTTGGACAGGTACATCGCGCCCTGCCCCGCCGAATTCCCGCCGCCGACGATGAAGACATCTTTATCGCGACAGGACATCGCTTCGGTGATGGCCGCCCCGTAGTACACGCCCGCCCCGGTCAGCGCGTCGAGGCCGGGTATGTCGAGCATGCGATACGATACGCCGGTGGCGATCAATAGCGCGTGGCAGCTGACCTCCGTCCCATCGCTGAGCGTGACAATCCGATACGAGTCCTTGAGGCGGATGCCGGTCGCCTCCGCCGGCGTGAGGATTTCCACGCCGAAGCGGCTGGCCTGCGCGACGGCGCGGCGTGCCAGCTCGGCGCCGCTCAGGCCGCGCGGGAAGCCGAGGTAGTTCTCGATGCTAGAACTCGTGCCGGCTTGCCCGCCGGGGGCATCTTTTTCAATCAGCAGCGTTCGCAATCCTTCGGACGCCCCATACACGGCCGCGGCCAGGCCGGCCGGACCGGCGCCCACGATGATCAGATCGTAAAACGGCATCCCGGCGCGCGTCTTCAATCCAATCTTCTCGGCGATCTGAACGTTCTTCGGCTGCGCGAGGTGCGAGCCGTCGGGAAACAGCACCAGCGGCAGCTGCGCAGCCTCCGAGCCGAGAGACTCGACCAGGCGGCGCGCCTGGTCATCCGTCTCGATGTCCAGCCACTGGTACGGGACCTGGTTCCGCGCCAGGAAATCCTTGATCTGATGAACAGCAGGTGACCAGCGGTGTCCGATCACGCGAATGCCTTCGAACGGCGGGCGGAACGCTGCCAGCCAGTCGTCCAGCAAATCTTGAAGCACGGGGTACAGGCGCTCTTCGGGCGGGTCCCATGGCTTCATCAAGTAATAGTCCAACGCCACGCGGTTGATCGCATTGATCGCCGCCTCGGTATCCGCGTACGCGGTGAGCAGCACGCGTTTCGCATCGGGGTACAGCGCGCGCGTCTGTTCGAGGAACTGCACGCCCGTCATCTGCGGCATGCGTTGATCGGCGAGGAACAACGCCACGGCTTCGCCGCGCTGCTGCAGCTGTTTGAGCGACTCCAGCGCCGCCGCGCCCGAATCCGCTTTCAAAATGCGATAGTCCCGGCCGAACTGCTTTCGTAAGTCGCGCTCGACGGCGTTCAGCACGGCGGGATCGTCGTCGATCGTGAAGAGCATCGGTTTTGCCATTCACTGCCCTTGAAGAATTTAAGCTGCTTGTCCGTTCGTGCTATGCGATCGTCAGTATGCTCTAAACTGAAAAGACTGTCAACCTCATGAAAGCGTCCTGGGCGAAGCGCAGCGAAGCATGCCCTGAGCGAAGTCGAAGGGTCGAAGGGTGCGACTTGGAACAGCGTGTTCGATTGAATCGCATCCTTCGACTACGTTCCGCAGAAGGCACGGAACTCCGCTCAGGATGCTTACGCAACTTCACGCGCTATTTTCTTGACAGTCCCGATCAAGTCAGGTACAATCCCGGCACTTGCGGGCCTGTAGCGCAGTTGGGAGCGCGCTTCAATCGCACTGAAGAGGTCGAGGGTTCGAATCCCTCCAGGTCCACTCAGGAGGTTCCCGTGTTCGGCAAGCGCCAACGCAGTTACGAAGACGGCGTGCGCGAACGAGCGCGGGAACTCCGCCGCACCGGGCTGACTTATTCCGAAATCTGCGAAGTCCTGGGCATACACATTCCGAAAAGCACCTTAAATCACTGGGTCAGTGACGTTCTTCTCAAGCCGGAGCAGCAACAGCGTATCATTGAGAAGGACCGTGAAGCGGCTGGCCGAGGGGAGTGGGTGGCCCATGGGGAGGCGCGGCGGGCTTCAACAAGGAAATGAAGCGCCGCCGGATCCAGATGGCCGGCGAGCAAGCGGCTCCAATTGTCGCGCGGCTGGCTCAAAACCCGGAAGCGCTGATGCTGATGGCCTCGGCGCTGTACATGGGTGAGGGCGCGAAGGGCGAGGGACAGTTTGCGTTCGCCAATAGCGATCCAAAGCTCATCGCGATGTGGATGACTCTGCTCCGCACGAACTTTGAGATCGATGAGTCAAAGTTTCGTTGCAGGGTATTGATGAGCGATGATCAAGATGAGGAGACCTTGCATGAATTCTGGTCGACAGTTACAAGCGTTCCGCGCAGTCAGTTTCAACGTCCTTCGATCCGGAAGGCTTCCGGTCAGAAAAAACCTGGCTACCTGGGTGTCTGTGTTGTGAATTACTATTCGCTTGAAGTAAGGCGATACCTCGAGGCTATCGGTCAGGGGGTGATTGATCGGTTGCTGAAGCATAACGGCGAGCAACTTTGATTTGGATAATGGGCCCGTAGCTCAGCTGGGGGAGCGCTTCAATGGCATTGAAGAGGTCGAGGGTTCAAATCCCTCCGGGTCCACCTGAAAACTGAAATAGGATGCATCGATCGGGAGTAGTAGGCCGCCCTCGCAGAGAGCCGCGTGAAGTGGTGAAAGCGCGGCAGCGCGCCGACGAGGGGCGCATCAGGCCGAACTCGCCCGGGAGCACTGCCGATGACGGGTCAGGCTTAGTCGGCGGCGGGTCGTTCCGTTAAAGACTTAGAGCGGCTCACATGACGTGCGACGCACCTCGCAGGTGCGTCGCACGTAAGAGCAAGCAGGGTGGTACCACGGAGTCCCCTTCGTCCCTGAATGGCGAAGGGGATTTTTGTTTGTGGTGTCAACGAACACATGCGGTGCAGTGCTCCCGTCAACGAATGGTATCCGGCAGAGATTCGTTGACACCGCATCCGGCAGCAAGTATCGCGAGGCGCGCTCGCTGATTCGCTGACTCGCTGAT
>JBOGUH010000399.1:0-3474 GCA_050695975.1 Anaerolineae bacterium | reverse complement strand
CCATGCCCGCCAGCCAAACACGCGGCGCGGGGTTGTCGGCGTCGCATCGAGTTCGAACGAGCGATAGCGCGCGCCGGCCGGCTCGATCGGCGCGCCGCGATTCGGCGTGGATCGTTTCGTCGCATCGCCGGCCGATTTCACGTCGACGACGCGGCCCTCACCCTTCAGGCGGCGCAGCGTCGCTTCGCGCGCCTGGCGCTTCTTGATGGCGAGGATCTGTTCGAGTTCCTCGATGCTCAATTCGTCAACGCTTCTTCGATCTGACATAGATGAATGCAGAATTCGGATTGCGAATCCGCGATTTCAGCCAACCTACCATTACATCTAGCACGAATCACAGAGTACGACCAACGCCTACCCTCACTCCAACTCTAACTCCACCCTCACTTCGTCCCAACAGCAAACATCTCCCGCTCGAAGAACCAGCGGAACGGTGGCACATCGAACGCGATCTTGCGTAAGATGTTGAACAGCGGGTTTTCCTGCCGACTTTGCGGTGGGCTGTCCAGCCACACGTTGACCCGGCCGAACCCGGCCCGCTTCAAGTAGCCGCGCAGGCTGAGCAAGTCCTGCTCGTTGACATGAACATCGACGTTGGCGGCGATGTTCAACGCGCGCGGATTGGCCGGATACTGTGCACCTCTACCCTGAAGCATTCGCACGAGCCGCACCACAGGATACGCATAAGCGTCGTACCAGCGATTCGGAGCGGTGTGAACGGCGAGCATGCCACCCGGCTTGAGCACGCGCCGCGCCTCTTTCAGCGCCGCGTCGAGTTCCCACGGAAAGAGATGCTCGACCACGTCAAAGATCAATACTCGGTCGAACGCGGCATCGGGATAGGGCAGGAACTTTGCGTCGGCGCGGTACACGCCGATACCGGCCTGACCGGTCGATTCCGATTCGGCGCGGGCCACGTCGCGGCTCATCTTCACCGCCACATCGGCGTAATCGATGCCATCCGCGTGCGCACCGAGCCGCGCGCAATGACGCAGAATCTCGCCTCGGCCGCAGCCCACGTCCAAAACGCGCATACCTGGCTCGACCGACGCCACGGCCAAGGCGGCCTTCAATCGGCGCGACAAATGCTCGCCCTGACTCTCGACAAATTCTGCATAGCCCTCGCAGGCAGTGAGGAAATAGTCTTCCGTATAGAGCGTCGAGGGAAGCGAGGTCTGTTCGTGTGACAAACGATTCTCCTGCCTCACCCCCACCCCGGCTTCGCCGGGGGTGGGGGTGAGGTCGATTATACCTTGCCCGATCGGCTCAAGCAACCCGGCGGCGGATCATTTCGCCCAGGTGCGTGACTTCTGCGACGCGCAGGAGGGCCATCACCCAGACGTACACCGCCACACCAAACAGCGCCGCTCCGCCGACCGTCACCGCCTCGCGCAGGAGCGACGCGCCACCTAACGCGCTCTCCAATACCCCAACCGCGATCCACGTTCCGATGCCCATCACCGCCGATCCGGCCAGCGCCTTGAGCGTCAGCGCGCTCAGGCCAAAGCCACGCAGCCCGCCGATGCGCTGCCTTAACAGCCACAGCATGATGAGCGCATGGCTGATCCATTGAACGGAATTGGCGAAGGCCAGATCGACGACCTGCAGCGCACGGCCGAGGATCAGGCTCGGCGCGAGCGCGGCGGCCAGGTAGATGACGACGTTGGTGACGAGCCCGACGCTCGCCGGCGTGAGCGTATCTTTGCGCGCGTAGAAGGCGAACACTAACGGCAGATCGACGGCGGCGAATGCCAGGCCGGGCAAATAGAAATAAAGCACCCGCGTGACCGCGTCGGCGTCGGACGGCGCGAACTGGCCATGCTCGAACAGCAGCCCGATGATCGGCCGCGCCATCACCAGCAGCCCGACCGCGGCCGGGACGATCAACACCAGCACCAATTTCATCCCGCGCGCGAGCGTCGCCTGGAACACGGTGTTGCCGTTCGCGCGATCGAGCGCAGCCTGCTGCGACAACGTCGGCAGGATCGCGATCGAGACTGCTGTCGCCACCAGGCCGAGCGGGAACTGGATCAACGTGGTCGCGTAGCGCATCCACGAGATGGCCTCTTCGTTCGCACGCGAAGCCAGGTTGAACGAGAGCACGATCGCCAACTGGTTAATTGCCAATCCCAAAATCACAGGAAGATAAAGTTTGCCAATCTGCCGCAGGCCAGGGTGGCGCACATCCCAGGCGGGACGCAGCCGCACATCGCGCAGGCCGGGCAGTTGGAGCAAGACTTGCAGCGCCGCACCGACAAGCAAGCCGATCGCCATGCTGGCGATGCCGAAACGTGACCCGAGCAGCAGCGCGCAGACGACGATCGCCGCGTTGAACACGGCGGCGGTGAATGCAGGCAGCGTGAAGCGCTTGAGCGCCTGCAGCAGCCCGCCGATGATCCCCGACAGGCTGATGAAGAGCGTGGCGATCACGGTGACACGCAGCAAATTCGCCACTTGGGCGAGCAGGTTGGCTTCGAGGCCGCCGCTGATCAGCCGGGCTGCCAGCGGCGCGGTCAGCGCAACGATCGACGCCAGCGCGGCCAGCACGACCACGGCCAGCGTGATGACGAGCGACGCCAGCCGCCATAACTCGCGTGTGTCTTTATGAGCATACTCACTGAAGACCGGCACCAGCGCCGAGGAGACCATGCCGCCAATCAGCAAGTCGTACAGCAGTGTGGGGACGACGGCGGCGGCTTCATAAGCGCTGACCAGCCCGGTCGCGCCAAACAGGTTGGCTTTCACCGTGTCGCGGGCCAGTCCCAGCACGCGACTGGCGACGTTGCCCAGCGCGATAATCGACGCGGCCCGCGCGATGTGAAGGGTCTCGCTCATCGCCTCGGGCGCAATCGGGACTTCGGTGGGTTCAAGAAGTTCGCTCATGGCACGACTTCCCCCTCCCCCTCGCCTGCGCCTTCGGTACAGGCGAGGGGAGGGGTCCGGGGAGGAGGTGAGGCATTGTACCGCACACACTAACGATTGCCAACCACATCCCCTAACACGGGAACTTTGCAAAGGGTTAAAGCGTGATATAAACAACCCAGATATTCATACACGAAATACAGCCGAGTTTTCAAAGACCTGTCAGGTCGCTGAGACCTGACAGGTCTAACAGGGGGTTCTATGAACCGCATCGAAACCGGATTTCGCCGTCTGGTCATGTACACCGTCGGCGGCGTGGCACTGCTAGGGTTCATCCTGTTCCTGCGCGCGCTGTTCATGGCGCAGAGCGTGTCCGATGGAGACATCTCATCAGTAGCGGGTGATCCGCTCGGCGCGACTTTCTTGGCGGAAGCCGGCGATCAGCTGCAGCCTGCCTGGTCGCCCGACGGGCGATACCTCGCCTACGTGTCGCTCCGCGACGCCAGATCCTATTTATTCAGGCGCGACCTGCTGACGAACGAGGTTATACAGATTGCCGCAGATGCGCGGAGCCCGATATGGTCGCCTGATAGAACGCACCTGGCATACGGG
>JBOGUH010000398.1:0-4978 GCA_050695975.1 Anaerolineae bacterium | reverse complement strand
GTATAGCATAAAGTTATCCACGAAGAACGCGAAGTTCCTTCAGTTCCCGGAGTTCCTTTCAATGCCTTGACAGTCGGTACTCGGGGAACTGAAGGAACTCAGGGAACTAGCCCCGTCCGGTCAATGGCACACGCGCGCCGTTGATGACACCTGCTTCGTCGGAGCACAGGTACAGCATCGCCGCGGCGATCTCTTCGGCAGAAGTAGATTTGCTGTGATCTTTGTCCGGCTCGGCGGCGCGCATCTCCGGCGTGACGATCGAGTTGACGACGATGATGTTGGCCGTCGCGCCAGTACCTTTGAACTCGTCGGCCATGGCCAGCACCAACGCTTCGCTGGCCGCCTTCGACATGGCGTAGATCGCGGTCTTGGCCGAGGGCGCCTGCGCGCGTGGGGACGAGACCGTGATGAACCGGCCCCGGCCTTTCGCTTTGAGCGGCGTCACGAATGCGCGAGCGCAGTTGAGCGTGGTCTTGATCAGCAGGTTGTGGACGAAGTCCCAGTCGGCAGAAGGGATGTCCGCGATCGGCGCGCCGCCCTTGTAACCACCGACCAGATGCAGCATGACGTCGACGCGACCGAACTTGCCGACGATCTGATCGGCCCACGCCTGGGTCGCGGTCTCGTCGGTGAGATCGACCGCGGAGGCCAGGCGTCGAACCTCGGGCAGGTCGAGCGAATCGAGCAACTGAACGAGATCGGCTTGATTGCGGCCGGCGACGGCTAATTGTGCGCCGGCATCGGCGAACGCGCGGGCCACCGTCGGCCCCAATCCACCGACTGCGCCGGCGATCGCCACCACTTTATCGGTCAGCGTCATAGTTATCCCTCCTTGTTAAGCTTGGGCAAGATGATAATCCCAAAGACGATAATTCGCCAAACTACGGTATACTTTGTAAAGACCTGTCAGGTCTCCAAGACCTGACAGGTCTAAAAGCGATAGAGGAGATACGCAAGATGAAAATTGCACTCAGCGCCGATGAGCGAACCCATCTCGTCGATACCCTCCTGGCGGAACTGCAAAAACGCGGGCACGCGGTGACGTATTTCGGGCCGGAGCCTGGCAAAGAAGCGGATTGGCCGGAGGTCACCGTCGAGGCTGTGGAACAGGTCGCTCGAGGCGAAGCAGATGAGGCGATTGTCATGTGCTGGACTGGGACTGGGTGCACCCTAGCTGCAAATAAGGTTCCCGGCATTCGCGCTGCATTGTGCAACGACGCCGAAACGGCCAAAGGCGCCCGCATCTGGAATCACGCCAACGTGCTGGGCTTGAGCCTGCGTGCCACCCCGGAGGCTGTGGCTAAAGAGATCCTCAATGCTTGGTTCGACACGCCCTACAGCACCGACGAGTGGAACCTGCGCCAGATGCAGCGGATCAACGAGATTGAGCAGAAGTACAAAAGACAGTAGCCAGTTGTGATCCAATGCCAATCCGTTACTCCTTCGCGCGCATCGAGGATTATGCTACAATTTTCGCACCTTTCTGCTGATACCAGAACATGCCGACATCTGAATCGCGCGCGCTTCGAGCCAAGATTCTTAAGATCCATCATCGCCTTCTGGAGGCCTACGGCGAACCGCCACGGCCGCGACTCGATCCGGTTAGCGAGTTGGTCTCGACCATCCTTAGCCAAAACACGAACGACACGTTGAGCGGCCGGGCCTACGATCGTTTGCGCGAACGTTATCCCACCTGGGAGGAAGTGCGCGACGCGCCCGTTCGCGAGATCGTCAAGGCGATACAAGTCGCCGGGCTGGCCCAGCAAAAAGGGCCTCGCATCAAGAAAGCGCTGCGGCACATCACCCGCGAGCGCGGCGAGTTGGACCTGAGCTTTTTGGGTCAACTGCCGATCGGCGAGGCGAGACAGTGGCTGATGTCGATCGAGGGCGTCGGGCCGAAGACGGCGGCGATCGTGCTGCTGTTCTCGCTGAACAGGCCCGCTTTTCCGGTCGATACGCACGTCCATCGCGTGACGCGCCGGCTCGGGTTGGTCCCGCCGAAGGCGAGCGCTGACAAGGCCCATCAGATTCTGGAAGACTTGGTCCCGCCCGAGCTGTATCTGCCGTTTCACCTGAACATCATCCTGCATGGCCGACAAGTGTGCCACGCGCGCAGGCCTGCGTGCGAAGTTTGCGTGCTGCGGCGCTTGTGCCGGTATTATGCGGAAGTGATTAAGCCGCAAACTCGAGTTCCTTCAGTTCCTTGAGTTCCTCACGATGGAACTCAAGGAATTCAAGGAACTACTTGATCCCATAGGAGTTTCCTTTTGCTCACGGCGAGTCCGTGACTCGCCGTATCGGGCGGGCCGATCACGGATCGGCCCGAAGCATAGGGTGGCTTGATTGTCCGAGACATAGCATGAAGGGCAAAAAGCATCCGCTGCTGATCTACGATCGGATTCATCGGCAGCGGCGACTGTTGTTTCTCGTCGCCGCTTTGATATTCGCTGGACTGTACGCGCTGCCGTACCTGGTCGATGCGGAGACCGCGAAAGCCCTGTGGCCGCCGGCGTACGATAACCTGTTCTTGGCCGCGAGCGTGATCGCGTTCTTCTCGTTCCTGTTCAAGCTCATCGCGCCGAAACTGGCCTACGTGCAATGCGCCGAGCGCAACGTCCGCATCCAGACGCCTTTCTTCCCGTTGTTCATCTCGTACCGGCGCATCCACACCACACGGCCCAACCAGTGGGGGCGAGTGTTCCCACCCGACAAGCGCACACGCAGCCAGCGCAGATTGATCGAACCGATCGCCAGCGGTGCAGTGATCATCCTCGATCTCAAGGGATGGCCGGCGCCGCTCGGATGGTTGAAGTTGTGGATTCCCGACGTGATGTTCTCGCCCGACGGCGCCGGGCTGGTGCTGTGGGTGGAAGACTGGATGACACTTGATCGCGAAATTAGCTCTTTCAAAGATCGCCGCCGCGAAGCGCGCACGGCGCCCCGGCCGGAGACCCGCCTCTACAACCGGACGAAGCGGTAACCAGACGAAGGACCCAAGACGAACGCCGAAGACACCCTTCGTCCTGCGTCATTCGTGGCACAGTTCGTGAAGCGCGTATGCCCTCGACTGACTATCATTCTTCCGTCCGCCGCGTCTTGATCGAGGTTCTGCTGATCAATGCGCTGGCCGCGGCCATCAAATTCTTTGTCGGCGCGATGAGCGGATCGATCGCGGTGCTGGCCGACGCCTTCAACTCGCTGACCGACTCGACCTCCAACGTGATCGGCCTGCTCGGCATCCGCGCCGCGTCCGATCCGCCCGATGCCGATCACCCCTACGGTCACCGCCGTTACGAGACGCTGGCAACGCTGGGCATCGGCGCGCTGTTGCTGCTGGCCGGCTGGGAGGTGCTCCGAAATGTTTTCAATCGGATCGTCGAGGGCGGCGCGCCGGAGGCACAGCCGCTCAGCCTGGTACTGCTCGCGCTGACTGTGCCGGTGAACCTGTTCAGCGTGTGGTACGAAGGCCGGCGCGGGCGCGAGCTTCGCAGCGACGTGTTGCTGGCCGATGCAACGCAGACGCGCGTCAATCTGTGGACGACGCTGCTTGCCTTCAGCGGCCTGATCGGCGGGTCGATCGGATTGCCCTGGCTGGACATTGTCCTCGCGTTGGGGATCACCGTCGTGATCGGGCGCGAAGCGTGGCGCATCCTGCGTTCGACGTCGTTGGAGTTGAGCGACAGCGCGGCGATTGACCCGGCGCGCGTCGAGCAGGTCGCGCAGCAGGTGCCCGGCGTTCGCTTTGCCACGCGCGTGCGTTCGCGCGGACGCGGCGACGACGTTCACCTCGACCTGCACGTCAAGGTCGATGCGGCGATGTCGACCGCGCAGGCGCATGCGATTGCGAGCGAAGTCGAGCGCCGCTTGAAAACCAACCTGCCCGGCGTGGTCGACGCGGTCGTGCACATCGAGCCGGGACAGCTGCCCGCGCCGACACGCTGGGAGGCGATCGCCGTGCAGGTGCGGGCCGTCGCCGACGGGCTGGGACTGGGCGTGCACAATCTGCACATGCATCCGGGCGCGAAGGGGTACACGGTTGATGTCGACGTGGAGGTGGACGCCTCACTGTCGCTGGACGCCTCGCACAGTCAGGTGACTGAATTTGAGAATCGTATACGCGCCGCGCTGCCGGACGTGGTTGAGATCGCCACACACATCGAGCCGACGCGCGCTTCGACGGCGGAGGAGATTGCACAGGACGCTGACGCCGAGCGGGTGAGGGCGCAGATCGTCGAGGTGGGTGATCGCCTGTGCGGTCGGGGCACGACGCATCACGTCACGCTGCGCCGGCTGGATGGTCGCTACGACGTATCGCTGCACATCGTGGCATCGGGCGAGTCGTCGATCGTCGAGGCGCACCTGCTGGCAGAAGAGGTTGAGCGCCGGCTGCGCGAAGCGATCGGCGTGCTCGATCAGGTCACGGTTCACGTCGAGCCGCCGGAGGGAAGAGACGATTAAGTTTGGACGCAGATTTTCGCAGATGCAGGCAGATTAAATTCAAAAAATCTGCGGAATCTGCGTGTATCTGCGTCCCGATCTTTTACAGCAGGGGGATCTGCACCTGCGGCTGCTCCAGCGGCGGGTCGAGGCCGAGCGCGATCGCAAAGGCGCGCCGGTCCATGTCGGCGTGCGCCATTAGTTCGCGGGCGGCGCTGAACTTGAGGAACTGCCACGCGCCGCGCTCGACCGCTTCGCGCAGGCGCGCATCGCGGGCGAGCTTGTGCTGGAACAGCGTGGCGCGGCTGCCGGGGATAACCAGCACCGGCGTGCCGGCCAGCATCTGCCCGAAACGCCACACCGCTCCCATCTCAGCTGTCGGGCTGATCACCAGCGTGTAGGCTGTCGCGCCTGCCTCCTTCCACACGACGATCTGCCCGGCGCGCGCTTCGGCGGTGTAGCCCAGCTGCGCGCCGAGCTGCGCCAGCGCCGGCTGCATCGACTGAACCTCCGCCGCGCGCGTCTCGATCCGGTCTTCCGC
>JBOGUH010000397.1:0-2685 GCA_050695975.1 Anaerolineae bacterium | reverse complement strand
AGGCCAAGATCAAAGAGCACCTGGCGCAGTATCGGCGCGGCCTGCTGGTCACCGACGGCGTGTTCAGCATGGATGGCGACATCGCGCCGCTCGACAAGATTTACGAAGTGTGCGAGAGATACGGCGTGATCTCGATGGTCGACGATGCGCACGGCGAGGGCGTGCTGGGGCGCGGCGGGCGCGGTATCGTCGATCACTTCGGGCTGCATGGCAAGTTCGACGTCGAGATCGGCACGCTGAGCAAAGCCTTCGGCGTAGTGGGCGGCGTGATCGCCGGCCAGAAGGTCATCGTCGACTGGCTGCGGCAGCGCGGCCGGCCTTTCCTGTTTTCCAGCGCGACGACTGCCGCCGACAGCGCCGCGTGCATGGCTGCCGTCGATGTGCTCGAAGAATCAACCGAGCTCGTCGATCGATTGTGGACCAACACCCAGCTGTTCAAGGCCGAGATGAAGAAACTCGGCTTCGACACGGGCAAGAGCGAGACGCCGATCACACCGGTCATCCTCGGCGAGAACCACGTCGCGCAGCAGTTTAGCCGCGCGTTGTTCGAGCGCGGCGTATTCGCCATGCCGATCGTCTTCCCGACCGTGCCCAAAGGCACGGCGCGCATCCGCGTGATGATCAGCGCGGCGCACGATCCGAGCGATCTGGAGCAGGGATTGGAAGCGTTTCAGAATGCAGGCAAGGAACTCAGGGTGATTGGTTAGATGGCGATCGTTCCGCAGGCAGCCGCAGAATACGTGCAGCGCGTGTTGAGCGACGGAACTCTGGCGATCTACGTTCGCACCGGCGCGGTGCAAGTCGCCGACGACGCAGGTCGAGGCGCGTGCCTGGTCAGGGCCGGTCAGCTGACGGTCGTGCCACCGGGCCGCGCACCGGCTGAGCCGCTGACGTACGATTGGGTCAGCGCGCAACCATACTTCAGCGAAGATTCGCCGGTGGACGAGCCGCCATTTTTGGCGCTGGCGCTCAGCCCTAAATGCCTATGCTGCGGGCATCGCAACCCGCCTGGCACGCCGGCGTGCGCGCAATGTGGCAGCCCGATTGCGTAAGGTGTTGGGGCAGCAGTTAAACTGCTGCCCCCACGTTCGGCCCTCGGTGGAACTCTCGAATATGCAATTCGCAAGGTTCACCCAGAACAACGAGGGATTCGTCTGCGTCAAATGCGGTCGAAGTGTCCAGCCGCATCCGAACAGCAGCCGAGACCACTGCAATCACTGCCTGACTGGACTGCACGTAGACATCAATCCGGGCGATCGTTTGAATACGTGCGGCGGAGTCTTGGAGCCGATCGGCATTCAAGCGAAGAGCGGCAAGACGAAGATTGTCTATCGATGCAAAACGTGCCATGCGCAGGTGTTCAACCTCGTCGCGCCGGATGACGATGCAGAGACGCTCGCTGAACTGGCGGGCATGCCGTGGTAATACGCATCATTAACACGGCTTTGATTCGCTTGCGCCTTTTCGGGCTGATGCAATTTCACGTCCTGATCGCCAGATGTAGCCTGTCTCTGGCGTTTCCCCTTCTCGCGTCGCCCTTTCGACGAGTGCTCGAGGCGCATCGGTCACCGGAACACTCTTGCCACGTTCCATCACATCCACATCAACAAACATCGGTGCACCGACGCGGACAGCCAGGTTGATCGCATCACTCGGCCGCGCGTCCACCTCGCGCATAAGTTGACCGGCGCGGATCGTCACCGTCGCGAAAAACGTGTCCTCGCGCAACGCGCTGACGGCCACGCGCTCGACATTCACATGCGCGGCATCCAGCAGTCGCGCCACGAAGTCGTGGGTCAACGGCCGGATCGTTTGGAATTCCGCAAGATGCAAAGTGAGCACCTCTGCCTCGTACGGACCGATCCACATCGGCAGCGCCTGATCGCCGTCTCGCTCTTTCAGCAGCACCACGAACCTCATTCCAGGCAAGACTTCATAAACCCTATACCCATAGCCTTCGACCGGCTTTGGCTCATGATCTTTGGGCATCCATACTAGCAGGTCATGTACGCTGACTTCGATCATCTCACCCTCCTCTTGTTGTACTCGTGTGCCCCATTCATCGATCAACGCCTCACGCAGTTTGTGTCGCGCGCGATGCGCCTGCACTCGCAGCGTCCCCGGCGCGATGCCGAACCGCGCGCCGATCTCCTGGTACGATAGCCCCTCGACGTAGCGCAGCCACACCGCCGCGCGCATGTCCTCCGGCAGCTGCCTGATCGCGCGGCGCACCGTCTCGCGCAGTTCGCGCGCTTCGAACTCGGATTCAGGCGTGGTGTCTTCGAGCCTGAAACCACGCGGCACGCGCCCGCCGTCGAGGTCTTCGAGCGAGATCGTCATCCGCCGCCGGCGCAGCGACATCTTGGCCAGGTTGATCGCAATCCCGCACAGCCACTCGCCGAAGCGCGTTGGATCGCGCAGGCGATCGATGCCGAAGTACGCCTGGTACAGCGCCTCCTGCGCAACGTCCTCGGCTTCGCCGAAGTCGTCCAGCATCGCCGCGGCCAGCCCAACGGCACGCGCACGGTGCCGATCGACCAGGATGCCGAAAGCATCGCGGTCGCCGCGTCGGGCTGCGCTGACCAGATCGGCATCGCTTGGGATCATCGCGCTTCTGAGGAATAGTTGCAGTTGGGAAAACAAATGTTACAGACGCAGCGACTCACGCTTGCGAAGGTTGCGCCG
>JBOGUH010000396.1:0-3214 GCA_050695975.1 Anaerolineae bacterium | reverse complement strand
TGATTGGCCTGAGCGCTGTCCTGTTCACGTTGGGCGTGATCGGCGTGCTGGTGCGGCGCAACGCGCTGATCATCTTCATGTCGGTCGAGTTGATGCTGAACGCGGCCAACCTGGCTTTCGTCGCCTTCGCCCGGTCGTTCAACCACCTCGACGGGCAGGTGCTCGTGTTCTTCGTGATGGTCGTCGCCGCGGCGGAAGTGGCCGTCGGCCTGGCGCTGATCGTGACGATCTTCAGGACGAAGAAGTCGACGAACGTGGATGACATCAGCGCGATGCGAGGATAACGAATCAGTATTCAGTGGAGCAGTAATCAGCAGCACTCATTACTGATTACTGTTCACCGGCTCACTGATTACCGCCTCACTCGGAGTTATTGATGGAACAAGTCTTCAGTATCGCCTGGCTGATCATCGTCTTCCCCATCCTCGGCCTGCTGATCAACCTGGCCTTCGGGCGGCGCATGGGCGAGCGCGAGATCGGCGCGGTCGCGGCGCTGGCGGCCGGCGCGTCGTTCGTCGTGTCGCTGCTGGTGGTGATCGCGTTGATCGGCCTAGCGCCTGAAGCGCGCGTCGAGGGCGTCGATGTCCCGCTGTGGACGTTCTTCTCGATCGGGAACACGACGGTCGAGTTCGGCCTGAAGATCGACACGCTGTCGGCGACGATGCTGATGGTCGTGACGTTCGTCGGAACGCTGATCCACATTTACGCCATCGGCTACATGCACGGCGACCCGCACTTCCAGCGCTTCTTCATTTACCTCAACCTGTTCATGGCGGCCATGCTCACGCTGGTGCTGGGCAACAATTACTTGATGATGTTTTTCGGTTGGGAGGGCGTGGGGCTGTGCTCGTTCCTGCTGATCGGCTTCTGGTTCGAGAAGGACGCCAACAGCGATGCCGCGCGCAAAGCGATGGTCGCCAACCGTGTCGGCGATTACGGCGTCATGCTGGCGATGCTGGCGATGTTCGCCGGCGTGGGCACGCTGCAATACGCCGGTGTATTTGAGGCGGCCGAGCACGGCGAAATCAGCGGCCTGCTGGCGACGACGATCACGCTGTTAATATTCCTCGGCGTGACCGGCAAGAGCGCGCAGATTCCGCTGTACGTCTGGCTGCCCGACGCGATGGCCGGCCCGACGCCCGTCTCGGCGCTGATCCACGCGGCGACGATGGTCACGGCCGGCGTCTACCTGATCGCCCGCTCGCATCCGATCTTCGAACTCGTACCCGAGGCGCAGGGTCTAATCGCAATCGTCGGCGCGGCGACGGCGCTGTTTGCCGGCACGATCGCGCTAGCCCAGTTCGACATCAAGAAGGTGCTGGCCTATTCGACCGTGTCGCAGTTGGGCTTCATGGTCGCCGCGGTGGGCATGGGCGCGACGGTGGCGGGCATTTTCCATCTCGGCACGCATGCGTTTTTCAAGGCGCTATTGTTCCTCGGCGCGGGTTCGGTGATTCATGGGGTGGAGCATGGGCATGATCATCTGCATTCCAAGCATCATTCGTCGTCTGGAGACGACTCCCACACGTCTGGAGACGACTCCCACGGGTCTGGAGGTGACTCCCACACCTCCCATCATGCTGAAGAGCCGTTCGAGCCACAAGACATGAGAAACATGGGGGGTCTGTGGAACAAGATGCGCACGACGGCGATCGTGTACATCATCGGCGCGCTGGCGCTGGTCGGCATCTTCCCGCTGGCCGGCTTCTGGAGCAAAGACGAAATCCTGCTTGAAGCGTCGAAACTCAACCAGACGGCCTACATCCTGCTACTGATCGCCGCCGGCTTCACCGCGTTCTACATGACGCGGCAGGTGATCATGGTGTTCTTCGGCCAGCCCAAGAGCGAGGCCGCTGCGCAGGCATCGGAAAGCCCGCGTGTGATGACCGTGCCGCTGATCATCCTGGCCTTCTTCGCAGCGACCATTGGCTTGATCAACGCGGCGCCGTTCGGGCTGTCGCTGTTCTCCGCCTGGCTGGTAGGCGAGGCGCACGGCGAGTTTGACTTCGGCATCGCGGCGCTGTCGACCGCGCTGGCGCTCGGCGCAATCGGGTTGGGCTACCTGATTTATCGCCCGCGCCCCGCACAGCGAGTCGCCGGCGCGCCCGACGATCCGCTGCGCGCGGCCGGGCTTGCCTTCAACCTGCTGTCGGCCAAATATTACATCGACGAGATTTACGGCCTGTTGTTCGTGCGGCCGTTCAAGTGGCTGTCCGTCTTCCTGGCGAACGTGATCGACGGGCGATTCTTGCACGATTTCTTCCACGACACCATCCTGGCCCGCACCTTCAAGGTCGGGGCTGAGGTGCTCAGCCAGCCGATCGACAAGGGCCTCATCGATCGCGCATTCGATGGCATTGGTAGACTCATCGGCCGGAGCGCAGGCGTGCTGCGCCGGATGCAGACCGGCTACGTGCGCAATTACGCGCTGGTCGTGCTGCTCGGCGTGATCGCCATCGTCGCCTGGTTCGCGTCGAGGGTGCTAGGGCAGTAGTTCCCTGAGTTCCTTCAGTTCCTCTTATAGGAATTGAGGGAGCTGAAGGAACTCAAGGAGTGATTCTATGGATCTAACCCGTCTTCCCTTAACCACCATCGTCACCTTCTTCCCGCTGATCGGCATTCCGATCCTGCTGCTGCTGCGCAAGGATCAACCCGAGCCCATCAAGCGTGCTGCGATGGTCGTTTCGACGATCACCTTCGTCCTCTCGCTCGGCCTGCTGTTTGGCGGATTCGAGATGACCCAAGCCGGCTTCCAGTTCGAGGAGAACGTGCCGTGGATTCCGGCCTGGGGCATCAACTACCACGTCGGCATCGACGGCATCAGCATCCTGCTGGTGCTGCTGACCACGCTGCTCATGCCGATCGCCATCCTGTCCTCGTGGACCTCGATCGAAGATCGGCTCAAGGAGTACATGATCTTCATGCTGCTCCTGGAGACGGCGATGGTCGGCGTGTTCGTGTCGCTCGACCTGTTCCTGTTCTACGTGTTCTGGGAATTCTCGCTGGTGCCGATGTACTTCCTGGTCGGCATCTGGGGCGGCCCGCGCCGGGTGTACGCCGCGATCAAGTTCTTCCTGTACACGATGGCTGGCTCGATCTTGATGCTGCTGGCGATCCTGTGGCTGGGCGGCACGGCCGGCACGTTCGATCTGGTGCAGCTGGTCCAGAACAATGCCTGGCTGGCCGGCGCGCCGCAGATGGCGCTGTTCATCGC
>JBOGUH010000395.1:0-6174 GCA_050695975.1 Anaerolineae bacterium | reverse complement strand
ACTTGCCAACACTAAAGTGTTCCACTAAAGTGTTCCACTAAAGTGGGTTCCACTTTCAGAGCCCAAAAACGTCCCCAGGGAAATCGGTGTGACAAGTGATGTGCGATGAGTAACGCGTGTTGCGTGTGAAACCGGACGAACGCGATAAGCGATTTGCGAATTTCAGCGCACCTCGACCGGGGCCGGCAGCGTAATCTCGGTTGCCGGCTCGCGGCCGGCGACGATCAACCGCTGGCCACTCAGTAGTTGATAGAGTCCGACCACGACGACATATTCGCCCGATGCAACCCCGGCTGGTATGACGAGCGATCGGTCATCGGCCACCACTTCGCCGGCATCCCAGAACGAGGTTGGGTATTCCCCGGCCTGGGGGGGACTATCGGCCTGCGCCACGAGCTGCCCCGTCGTGTCGCGCAGGTGGACGAATACGGTGTAATCGGCATCGGGCCGGCGCAGCGCGCGCCAGTACAGGCGCAGCCGGGTCGCTCCACCTGGTTTAGTCGAGGCCGGGTCAATCATATATCCGATCAAGTCGATCTGATCACCCAGCCGAAAGGTCAGCGTGTTCTCAATCGACGGCGACGTGTAAGCCAGCGGCGCGATCTTGATCAGGTCAACAAAGGTCGCTGCGAGCAGCGCGCCATCCGGCGCGTATGCGGGAAGCCGCGTCCGGGTCTGCTGATCGACGAAGCTCACCTCGACTTTGTACACGGCCGGCGCAGGCACGTCGCGCGACAGCACCAGGCGGATCGTATCGCAAAAACGTATGCCAGGCTGCCAGACGCCGGTCGGGTATGCGCCGAGGCCGGGAATCGTCCGGCGGGAGGCCACGACGCGATCCTCTGCCCCAACGAACTGCACCAGTGTGAGCAGGGAGCGCGGGTCGGCTGACAGGGTCTCCCAGCACAACCGCACGGCCACCGCGTCTCCCGGGTGCGGCCACTCGCCGCGAGGCACGTCGATCCGGTTCAGACGCGCGACGCTGCCGTAGCGCACGTCGCTGGGGCGGCCAGGCTGCTGCGCGATTTGCGCTTCGCTCAACGGCGCCGGTCGCGCGTAGGCCGGCGCCAGGATCGCCGGAAGCGCGATGACCGACAAGGCGAGCAGTCCAAGCGGCGGAAGCGCGATGAGGACAGGTGACAGGCGCAGGACGAGCGGGGACCGCGAGCGGCGCGGCACGAGTGAGGTCCAGCCGATTGCCAGCAGCGCCC
Organism: Anaerolineae bacterium; assembly: GCA_050695975.1. GTDB lineage: Bacteria > Chloroflexota > Anaerolineae > Fen-1058 > Fen-1058 > DASSFZ01. Next base: position 4,963 of record JBOGUH010000395.1, on the reverse strand, counting down.
CGATGGCAGAGAGGGCCGGGAAAACCAGGCGACCCAGCGGCCCACCCAGCCACTGGTTCCAGCGCACCAACGCGACGATCGTCAGCGCCAGCCACGCGGCCAGCAGGAGCAGGCACCCTCGCTCGACGCGATCTCGGCTTCGCGCGAAAGCGAGCGCCGCGCCCAGCAGACCGACGAGCGCCAGCACATTCAAGACCGTGTATACCTCGTCAGGCGCAACCACGGTGGCCCAGCCAAAGGCCAGCCAGAACGAAGTGACCGCGGCTGGCACGAGGCTGGACAGGGCAACCTCGAAGGGCAGGGGTTGGGGATACGCCCACGGCATCACCAGGTGAGTGGTTAAGCCAAGCACGTCGCCAAACACGATGACCGATCGCACGTACCACGGTCCGGCAACCACCGCGACAATACCTAAGGCAAGTGTTATTAACCCGAGCGGATTGCGCCAGCGTTCCGCCTCTGGTGATGACCCACGTTGTTCAGGCGACAGCCCGCCCTGGCTTGCGCCAGCGGGCCAGGGTTGAACTGTCGCCTGCCGCCCGCAGTGCGACTGCGGGCGAACGGACTTATGGGTAATCGCCAGTTCCGCCTGCCTTGACAGCGGATCGGTGGGCCGAGGTTGCCTAAACGATGCGATCAAAGTAACAGCCGTCGCCAGTGGGACAAGCCCAAGCGCACTGGCTTTGCTAAGGGCAGCCAGCGCCAATGCGCCGCCTAGCCCAAGCGCTCGCGGCAGCGACAGACCGCGCCGCATGGCGCGAATGGTCGCCCACAGCGCCAGCGCGCAGGCTGCGGCAGCCGCGCTGTCGTTGTTGACCGCCGCACTGATGAAGACGAACTGTGGCGTGAAAGCCACGACCGCTGCGGCGATCAGCGCCGTGGCGGGCCGGCTGGGGAATGTCTCGCGGCTGAGCCCGTAGGTCGCAGCGACAGTCACTCCACCAAACAGCACGGCGACGAGACGCGCCAGGTGAACGGCCAGCACAGATCCGCGGAATGGGAAGGCCTCACGATCGGTATGGACGACGATATTCTTGTTGTCGTTCTCCGTCCCGTCGGCAGCCGTGTTCGGAAACACCGGATTGCGCTGGAGCAATGATGGCAAATCGCTCGTATCCGGCGTGGCAGCGCGCACGACGAGCGCAGCCGCGACGTAGTAGAGCGGCGGCTGGCTGCTCTCATGCGCGGGCAAGTCATCCGCGACGACAATCGGCGCTGCCGGAAAGCCCCGCCCGTCCACCAGGGATTTGATATAAGCGAAGTGCCACATCTCATCCGGTGTCTCAAAAATCGGCGTGACGACGCTGTAGGCTGTGGCAAGCAGGACGAAAGCGATCAGGATCGTTTTGATGTTGGCGAGGCGGCGCAGAAAAGGCATAACGTGACGGGTGACGGGTGACGAGTGATAGGTGATGCGTGAGACCGTCGAGCGATAAGCGAAGTGCGATAGGCGATAAGCCTCACTGCGTGACGCTGAACGGTCCGGTCAGGACGCGTTGATCGACCGGCTTGCCATCCACGATGATCGAATAGCGTTCGAGCGTGTCCAGCCGGTAGAAGCCAAACTCGATCGTGTACTCGCCTTCGGGCGCGTCAGGCGGGATTTCGAAGCGATGCCGCTGCGCGATCAGGTCGCCGAGCCGAAGCAGCTCGGCCGGCACACCGAAGCCATCTGCCCCAACGACGAACACTCCGCCGGGATCGAGCAGGTGGGCGAAGATCGACACGGGCGGCGACGGGGGCGCATCGACATGCCACACCGACTCGATCTCGAGCATGCGACCGACCTTCCGCTCGCCCGGCCCGTTGAAGCCAAGCAGGGTCAGCCCGCCATCGAACTGGGCCGGCGCGTCGAGCGGGGCGCCCAGCCCAGCCTGCGCTTGCCCGCGCAGCACACGGTAGACAAGCGAATCGTCTGTGCGCCGGCGTTCGTACTCGACGATGCCGAACGAGCGTGACTCGACATCGACGCCGGGCGGGACGACGTACCAGGCTGAAGCGGACGGCCACCACCACGCATTGCCACAATCGAACCGAACGACGCGCAAGCGTTGACGGTCGAACAGCGCATCGACTTTCTCGTCGTCGATCGGCGTCCACGGGTCACGGCACAGCCCAACCGCTTGGGGCGGGTTCGGGTCGGCTGCGACATGATAAACCAGGATCGACTGTCCGACAATCGCATCGGGTCGGCGGCGGCGGAACCAATCGAAGGCACTGGGATCGTCGAGCAGGACACCCTGCAGATTGCTCGCGCTGATCGCATACACGCCGGGCGCAGGGTTGGCCGGGACGAAATCGCTCCTCGTGGGCGGCCAGCGCGGCAGCGGATCGAAGTCGATGCCATAGGCCGCCGGGTCAGCCGCGCCGAAGTAACTCAACTTCACACGATCGATCGAATTCGCACGGAGATGCGCACTCAGCTGCTTGAGGCTCTGTCCCCAGTCGAGATTGGAGTCAACCAGGACGTTGTACCTGGGTGACGGCGCGGCTTCGTTGAAGTAGGCGAGGTAGTCGGGATGGGCAGTGAACGAGGATAACGCCAACCATAAAACGAGCGCACTCAACCCAGCGGGGGACAAGTGACGGGCGACAGTTGATGGATGCGGGGCATGCGCGACTTTGGAGGCATACACGAGCAGAAACGGCACGACGGGGAGCAGGTGCCGGTAGCCGACGTTGAAACCGCTCGCGACGCTGAACAAGAAGTATAAAACCGATGGGACGAGCAGGAATATTTCATCTTTCCAGCTGCGGTGGCGAACGCTGAGAGCGACCGCGATCCCCATCAACAGCAATGTGGGCAGCGGCGTCTTGAAGAAGAAGGTCACGAGGAAGTAATACCACCAGCCCTCGATCGAGCGCTGACCCAGCAAGAAGGACGCATGCGTTTGGGTCTCGGACAGCAGGTAGACGAACTCGCCGAGGTAGAGGTCGATGCGCGATAGGTAAGTGGCAAGGACGACCAGTGAAGCAAAGAAAAGGATGAGGGCCGCTCCGCGAGGATGAAGGATGACGGGGGCGCTTCGCAGAGGCTCGACTCCAAACGCTCGCCCGGCCCTGATATGGAGCAGAAGCAAGGTTGCGAAGATGGGAACTAAGAATAAGGCGGAGTACTTGGAGACGAGCGCGAGGCCGGCCAGCGCACCTGCTGCGATGAACCATCGGCGCCCGGTCGACCGCATCGCGCGCCACAGCGCATACGTCGCGGCGAATATGAAAAGCGTCACACCGAGATCGGTCGTCGCCAGCATGCCGTGGGCGACGAGGTTGGGGTCGAGCGAGACCAGGGCCAGCGCGAGGACGCCTGCGGGTGAGCCATAGATTTCGCTCGCCCAGCGAAACACGATCGCGCCGAAGACGAGCGCCAGCAGCATGATCATCACCCGCGAGCGGAAGACGATGCCATCCGGGTTGGCATTGACGCGCCATAAGAACTGCTCGCCGAAGCGATCCCACGCGGCGCTGGCCCACGATTCGTGATCGAGTGGCAGTTGAACAGCCGGATCGAGCGCGAGTGGAAGCGCCTCCCAACTATTCAATCCGATGGGGTGTCCGATACGCAAGCGCAGATCGCCTGTCCGCAAAACAGCCAACCCGCGCGCGATGTGGCTCTGCTCGTCGACGACCGGGGATAGCAGCGTCGCCGCGTGGAGCATGCGCGCGAACATGATCCACAGCAGCGCCAGCGCAGCCAGACGGCCAACCGCTCGGCTCACCGCATGACCCCGCGATACACGTCAGCGGTTCGCGCGGCGATCTTGTCCCAGGTGAACTGTTGGGCGAGGTCGCGCGCTGCGGCTTCGAGTCGCGCTCGCAGCCCCGACTCAAGCATCACGCGGCGGATGCCGGCCGCCAGCGCCCCCGCGTCCTCCGGCGCGACCAGCACACAGTTCTCGTCATCGATCAACTGGGGGATGGCGACTCGCGGGCGCGTGGTGACGATCGCCTTGCCGTGCGCCAGCGCCGCCATCAGGCTGCCGCGCCGGAACGAGACGCCGTCGGCGTAGGGCAGCGCGATCACGTCCGCCGCGGCCATCGCCGCCGCCACTTGCATCGGATCGACGTAGCCGGTATATCGCACGCGATCGTGTAAGCCCAATGACGCCAGCGCACGATCGACTTCGGCGGCGTATTGCGCGTTCGTCGGATCGCTCGACCCGGTTCGCCCACCGATGAGCAGCAGCCGCGCCGGCAGACGGTCGTTGACGAGCAGCCCGATCGATCGCATCAGCGTCAGCCCGCCCTTGCTCATGCCGAGAAAGCCGAAGTAGGCCGCCAGCCAATCGTTCTCGCTTGCGCCCCAGCGCGCCCGTTCGCGATGGCGATCGAAGTCGAGCGGAAGGGAGGGAGGGATGTTCGAGCCAATGGGAATCAGGTGGAGGTTGGAGGTTGGAGATTGGAAGTTGGAGGTTGGAGATTGGAGGTTGGAGGTTGGAGGTTGGAGGTTGGAGGCAACTAGTGTGAGGCGGTCTTCTTCGTTGGTGAGGATGACGGCGTCACTGCGGCGGGCGAGAAACTCGACGACTTTCCAGCGCAGCCGGCCGGCTTTGGGGAAGAGATACGGAACGAGCAGATCGTGGAAGGTCGTCACGACCGGACTATGATTCGGCTGGCGGCGATACCACCAGGGGAAGAGGTTGACGCCGACCTGCATCGCATAGGCGGCGGGTTCGTATTGAATGTTGAGCACGTCGAGATCGAGCCGGCGGGCCGCGTCGGCGATGATGCGCCAACAAGCGTATGTCCACTTAGGAACTATCGCTTCGATGCGAATCGGCGAGTCTGCGGCATGGCTGGCGACACCCGACGAGGTGATAACGGCGACTTCATGTCCCAATTCAATCAGCGCGCGAGCCAGTTCGCGCGTGAAATCGCCCAGGCCGCCCTGCATCGGCGGGTATTCGCCGGTGATCAGTCCGATTCGCATACATTCACGCTGGAGTCGCCTGGATTCTTTCAG
>JBOGUH010000394.1:0-1505 GCA_050695975.1 Anaerolineae bacterium | reverse complement strand
GGCTGGGCCAGCGACTATTCCGCCATCATGCTGTCGGTACGCAACGACGGCAACAGCCTGAGCGCCATTGCGCACAAACTGATCGCGCCGCGCACGCGGCGGATCATGTTTGTGTTCATCTTCTTCTACCTGCTGCTGGTCGCCGGGGCGTTCGTCGGTATCCTGGCCGCGATCCTGGCGGCCCGCCCGGATGTGCCCTTCGGCATCTTCATACTCGCCGTGATGGGACTCGTCGCCAGCTATCTCCTGTATCGGCGGAAGATGAATCTCGTGCCGGTCACGGCCATCGTCGTGATCGTCACGCTGGCGGCGATGATCCTCGGCCCGGCCGGACAGGCGCGCAACGCTGAGGGCCAGTTGATACAAGGGCCGGTCGGTCAGGCCGTCATCGGGCTGAACGGCGCGGTCAACAGCCTCAGCGGCGGCCAGGGGCTGTACACTGTCGTCGATCCGACCAACGCCGATCCACGCATCCCGGCGCCTGGCGCAGACGGCAAGCGACCTTCGACTGCGGTCTACAATGCCGACACGGGTGACATCAGTACGTTGCCATCCTACCTGTTCTGGGCGCTGTTCCTGTTCGTCTTCTCGTATTTAGGCGCCAATCTGCCGATCTGGCGCTTCGCGCAGCCGGTGAATTACATCGGCTTCTGGATCACGCTGATCACGATCGGGTTGAGCGCCCTCGGCGCGATCCTGGCGCCGATCACTGGCGCGACGACAACAGGCGCGGATGGTAATCCGGTGCCGATTGCCACTTTTGTATTGCCTGCGGTTAAAGACTTGGGCTTCAGCCCGGCGGCCGGTGCGGCCTGGCAGCCGATCTGGCCGATGCTATTCGTCACCATCGCCTGCGGCGCGATCTCCGGGTGGCACGCGCTGTTTGGATCGGTCGGCACGGCGCGGCAGCTAGAGTATGAGACCGACGCGCTGCCCGTCGGCGGCGGTGCGATGTTCTCCGAGAACACACTGGCGCTGCTCTCTCTTGTGGCCGTGTCGATCGCCGGCGCGGGTGGTGGTGGCGGCCGTTTCGCGGCGGGCGTCGGCAAGTTGCTGTTCGCGGGCACCCTCGGCGTGATACCGGAGGCCTTCGGCACGGCGTTGGGTTTCGGCGCGTTCGTCGTCATCGTGCTGACCGTGGTGCAGCTCGTCTTCCGCGTGATGCGCGTGACGCTGACTGAATGGGTCGGCGAAGTCGTGCCGGCGGTGAAGAACATGCATGTCTCGAGCATCGTCTCGATGGTACTGACGCTGGCCCTGGTACTCAGCGGCACGTGGGTGTACCTGTGGCAGTTGTTCGGCGCGTCGAACCAGTTGATGGCCGCGCTGAGCCTGCTGGTCGTCACCGTGTGGCTGAAGTCGGAGAAGCGCAATCCGGCCTATGCGCTGTGGCCGATGCTGTTCATGTATATCACGACGATTGCCGCTACGGCTGTTACCGCGCGCAACTTGTACGAAACGATTGCTATTCGACAGGGTGCGAGCGGAATCGTGGTGATCGGCGC
>JBOGUH010000393.1:0-3941 GCA_050695975.1 Anaerolineae bacterium | reverse complement strand
CTGTCGGGCGGGCAGCAGCAGCGTGTGGCGCTGGCGCGCGCGCTCGCCCCGCGCCCGATCGTCTTCCTGCTCGACGAGCCGTTCTCCAGCCTGGACGCCGGCTTACGCGAGCAGGTGCGCGAAGACGTCGCGCGCATCCTGCGCGAGAGCGGCGCCAGCGTGATCTTCGTCACCCACGATCAAGAGGAAGCTTTGTTCATGGGCGATCGCCTGGCCGTGCTCAACGCCGGGCGGCTGGAACAAGAGGGGACACCTGAAGAGGTTTTCGGCGCGCCGGCGACGCGCTTCGTGGCGGAGTTCATGGGCAAGACGGATTTCCTGCCGGGCGAGGTGACGGCGGGTGGGATCCGCACGGAGATCGGCCACCTCGCTCAACAGGTAGCGCTGCCGATCGGCACACCGGTTGAGGTCGCCTTCCGCCCCGACGATGTGAGGCTGATCCCTGATCCGGCCGGATCGGCGCGCATCACCGAGCGGCGCTTCAAAGGCGCGCTGAATATGTATTGCGTGCGCCTGCCCTCCGCGCGAATGATTCATAGCTACCAGGCGCACACACTGACACTTGCGCCGGGCACATCGGTACACGCCGTCGCTGAGCCGGGCCACGCGTTGGCCTGCTTTGTCTTGAATGGAGCCAAGTGAGAGACTATCACGGCTCGTAGACCAGCGTCTTGGGGAAGAACGAGTACCAGCCGAACCAGTAGGCGAGATGACCACTGATGCGCGGGGCCAGCTCGCCGTCCGGCCCGACCAGGGCCTCCTCGGTGACGCGCCATACGCGGCCGGCGGAGTCGAGCAGCGTATCCGCATCGGGACCGGGGCTGAAGATTTCTGCGTCCCGATTGTAGGCGCGCACTTCGCCGCCCGCCTCGTAGGTCACCGCCCCGATGCGCAAGTTCTCGCCCTGAACCGTGACCGTGCCGCGACCCGTCACCAGCACGACATTCGTCTCGCCGAGCGTATCGTTCACCACTTGCTTGCCGGCCAACACGTCCAGCGGATAGGCTTTGGGTAAGCCGTCGATGCGCAGCGCATAGACGCGCGACTTATCCGGCAAGAGTTTGCTGCGCTGCCAGACCGGGAACATCGTGTCGCCGGACGAGAAGTAATCGCCGTAAGCCGCGCCAGGAGCGTAGTAGCGGTTGTATCCCGTTTCGAGGTCGAGCACGACCGTATCGGGATGCTGATCCTGCCACGCCCGCCAGGTGGTGAGGACGACGGGGAGTAGATCGAGTTTGACGTCAGTACCAGCCAGCTTGCCGAGCACCGGTTCGCCGGTAAGTTGATTCCACAGCGTGCGCGTCTGGCGGTCGTACATCAATTTGTTGCTGCGAAACAGGAAGCCGGACGATCCGAAATTGTACGTGTTGCCGTCCGAGGCGCGGCCGTCGAAGGCGATGCCCGCGCCGCACAGGGTACAATACGCCAGCGAGACCGGCGCCCCGCCGACGACGTCATTCGCCATCTCGTGCCAGTCCAGGATACGCAGCGGGTAGGCGCGCGAGTCGCCGTTGATGGAGATGCCGAAGACCGGTTCACCGGGCTCCAGGTAGGTTGCTTTGTCCGCCTCGATCATCGTCGCGTTGTCGAGCGCCGGGATGCCGTCCACCACGACGCCGCCCCACTGGATCTCCTCGACGCGGATGTTCGAAGGCAAATCGTCGCGCAGAAAGTCGCCGAAGCCCGGATCGATGCGCGCGAGCAGCTGGCCCTTCCAGCCGGTGAAGCCGAGGGGTGGGACGAGTTCCGTAGCGCCGTACCATTCGATCCAGGCCGGCCAGTCGTCGCCGAATGCCTGACCGCTGAGCGTTTCGAGCGCGGCAATGTACGCGCTGTAGCCTGTGCCGCGCACGATGCCGATCTGACCGGCGCGCATCAGTTCGATGAAAACTGCGACGAAGCGGGTGTCGCCCGAGGCGAGGATCTTGGTGATAGCGGCCTGGGCTTGGGTGGGACCTTCATCGGATAGGGTGTGCATGAGCTGCATAGCCTCACCATCGGGGAGGGGCGCCCCAGGCCCGACCGCACGGGGCGTCACGTCGCTGGCAGTCGGGGTCTCGAATGTCGTCGTTGGCGTCGCGGCAGTTGAGCAAGCGCTTAAGACAAATCCGATCCCCAGAACGATAGCAATACAACGAGATAACGTTAGAGTGAATGACATGGGGTGTCTATTCGCGTTCAATTTCGTGATCGGCTATACTCTAACCGGCTTTCCTTAAGACGGGCTTACATCGTCTGGAGAACCTTATGGACCTCTTTGATGCCATCCGCACGCGGCAATCCATCAGCCGGGTCAAGCCCGATCGTGTTCCGCGAGAGCAAATCGAGAAAATGCTTGCCGCAGCCGTGCACGCGCCGAATCACCATAAAGTGCGGCCGTGGCGCTTCGTCGTGCTGACCGGCTCTGCCCGCGAGCGACTTGGCGACGTGATGGCCCAATCCATGCGTGCGCGCGACCCGAATGCGAACGACGAAGGGCTGGCTCGCGAGCGCATGAAGCCACTGCGCGCGCCCGTGCTGATCGCCGTCGGCGTCGACAAGCCGAACATCCCCAAAGTTATCGAGATCGAAAACGTGTGCGCCGCTGCGGCCGCCGTTCAGAACATGCTGCTGGCTGCGCACGCCTTAGGATTGGGCGCGATGTGGCGCACAGGGCCAGCCGCGTATGACTCGAATGTGAAGACCTTCCTCGGTCTTGAGGCGGATCAGCGCCTGATCGCCTTCGTCTACGTCGGTTATGCCGAGACTGAACCGGCGCCCCCATCACGCCCCCCGCATGAAGCTCGTACCGTTTGGATGGAATGACATGACCCCGAAGAACAGGCGCACCGTTGGAACGATTCTAATCTGGCTCGGCGTGCTGGTCTGGGCGCCGTTTCTCGTCGCCACGACCTCCGGACAGGCGGTCTCCATCTTCCCATTCCTGGCCGCGCACCTGGCCGGCGTGCTGGGCGGCTGGTGGCTGCGATCGAGCGCCGATCGTCTGGAAGGGATCGATGCAGCCAAATCCACACATGGCCGGCGGCGGAAGATCGCCAGCCGCATCTCGATCTACCTCGGCGTGCTGGCCTGGGCGCCGTATCTTTACCTGACGCAGGTCCTCGGCCAGGAAACGAACATCACTCCGTTCCTGGCCGCGCATCTGACCGGCGTGCTCAGCGGCGTGGCGCTGCGGCTCAGCGTCGAGTGGGAGCGTTTCGCCCGGCGAGGATAGTACGCCAGACGTGCGACGCACTTCCAACCCTCTCCGCTTCGCTACGAGGGCAAGCGTGCGTCGCACGTTAAGTTGTCGGTGTGTGGATCGGGTGAGTGGCTACGGAAAAGGGAACGTTGCCTTCAAGGTGTAAGGCACAGTGCTGCTGTAGCCCGACGGCGTGAAGACGAGAATGTAATACCACCCCGCCTGCCCGGTGTATTGAATGTGGTAGGGCGGCGTCGAGTCAAAGCCCTTCCGATTAGCCAGTGTGGCGGATTGATAATATAAATGTAACTGCGCAGCCTGGCCGGTAATAATGCCGGTCAGGTCTATGGTGATCTGACCCGCAGTGCGCAGGTAAATGCTGAAGTAATCCCTGTCAACGTTGGCACCGCCGTTGTGGAGACCAGAGTAATTCGTGCCGGAGCGCAGCGGGCCATTCGCCTGCAGGTAAGAGTCGTTAGGTTCGATCTCCCCTGGGCCTTCGAAGTAGGCTACAAAATCCTTGACCAGCAGAGGTAGAAATACGAGCGATGTGTCGTTGTCCACAATGGCCAGTGTGCCCGGATTGGGCGCGCCGAGCGTCGCATTGACAGGACCACTCAGCGTCAGGTTGACGGTCTCGTTTGGCTCGTCAAGCGCGTCGTTAGTGATAAAAACAGCGAATGTCTGGCTGGTGACGCCCGGCGTAAAGGTGAGCACACCCGCCGCGCTGGCGTAGTCAGCGCCTGCCGTCGCCGTGCCG
>JBOGUH010000392.1:0-8366 GCA_050695975.1 Anaerolineae bacterium | reverse complement strand
GAGGTCTCTCGCATGCCCTTCAACTTGGTGGCGACTTCATGGCCGGTCACGCCGGCTATGTTGATATCCACCAGGATCAGATCGGGCAGCGCCCGCTGCGCGACGTCGATACCGGCCAAGCCGTCGCCGGCCTCCAGGACCTGGTAGCCCTCGCTTTCCAGGACGCGCTTGACCAGCATGCGGCTGGCGGGATCGTCTTCGATGTATAAGATCTTGGGTTGCAGTGCTGCCGCTTTGGGCATGCGTGTCCTGCCTGGCCGGCGTGAAGAACGTGACTCGAAGCCCGCGTCTCCGCAGGCTCGCTGCGCAGCCGCGAGGACGGGGTTGGGGAGCCTCGCGTTGCTCTTCGATGGGGATGCCGTTCGACGGGTTTCCCGACAGACACTAGGTCAACACGTCGACCATCTCATCCAGCAAATCGAGATCGGCGAACGAGCCTTTTTGCAGCAGCGATTGGGCCTGGCCTGCCAGACGCTGCCGTTCCTGGACGGTGAGCTCTTTGGCCGTGACGACGATGACAGGGATCTCGCGCAGCGTCTCGCTGCGTTTGAGCGCGTCGAGGACAGCGAAGCCATCCATGGCGGGCATCATCAAGTCGAGCAGGATCAGATCGGGCGGTTCGGCCATCGCGAGGTGGAGCGCCTCGCGCCCGTTCGCCGCTTCGATCAAGGTGTAATTTCCGCGCGCCTGGAGGATGCGACGCAGCAGCCGCCTGACATCGGGACTATCGTCGACGATCAGGATGCGATGGACGCGCTCATCCAGGCGCTCCAGCGCGGACAGCAGACCTTCCTGCGGCAGCTGCGCGGCGACGAGCGGCACGACGCCGACTGCAGGCTGCGGCACATCGAACACTAAAGTGCGTTCCAGGGAGCGCGCCCACTCGTCGCCGAGAAGCTCCTGTGAGACCGGTAGGGTATGACCGGAACAGTTTACCACGACGTTTTCATCAGGCCCAATCAGTCCCAACCCGATCAGTTTGAACAGCCCGGCAAAGGCGACCGCCGCCGCAGGCTCGACCGAGATGCCTTCCATCTTGGCCAGCACGTGCATCGCGCGGAAGGCCTCTTGATCGCTCACCATCTCCATCGTCCCGCCGTGTTCCAGAATAATCGAGCGCAGCCAGCCATACGCCGCCCCCGGATCGCCGGTCGACAGCGTGGCGATGTTCGTTTGCGGATCGCTCACCACATCGGCGACCTCTTTACCGGCCTTGAATGAGCGAGGCATCGGCGCGCAGCCTTCAGGCTGCAGCACGGCGATCTTGGGCATGCGATCGATGAAGCCCATCTGCGTGAGTTCGTAGAACCCCTTCCACACGCCGATCGGCCCCAGGCCGCCGCTGACCGATTGGATATACCAGTCCGGCGCGTGGAACATCCGCCGGCCGCCGTCGTTCGCGCCCACATCGGCTCGAGCGAGCTGCTCGCACATTTCAAAGGCCAGTGTCTTCATGCTCTCGCGCGCGGCAACCGAACGGATGCCGCGATCGAGGAACAGGTGGCGATGCTCGGCGAACGTGGCGGCCACCTGCTTGGCCCGGTCATAGGTGCTGGTGACTTTCACGACCTCTGTCCCGTACAGCGCCACCTCGCGCATCTTGTCGGCCGGCACCATGCTGGTCAGGAACGCCCACAATTTGATGCCGGCCCGCGCGCAGTACGCCGAGTACGAGATGGCCACGTTGCCCGTCGATGCGACCACGCACTCCGTGATACCCGACTCTTTCATAGCCGACACGGCGAGCGACGCCTGCCGATCTTTGAACGAGCCGGTCGGCCCCTGGCGCTCGTCTTTGATGAAGATGCGTGTGCGCCCCAACATCAAGCCCAGGTTGTTGACCTGGATCAGCGGCGTGCCACCTTCACCGAGGCTGACGATGTTGGCCGGATCGCGCAGGGGCAGCAGCTCGAGATAGCGCCACATGTCGAAGCGGCGATCGCGCAACAGCGCCGGCAGTCGGCGGCCGAGCGCAGCATAATCATAGCGCACGTTCAGCATGTCGTGGTGGCAGCTCGGGCAGCTGGACGGCATCCGGCTGCGCAGCGCGGGCATCCGCGCGCCACAGCGCGCGCACTCAAGCACAGAATCAAATTCCAGACGGCGTTGTAAACCTAGCATGACGCCTATTGGCTGGGCGCGCGCTCCGTCTCGCCCACGACCTGCATCGGCGCAGTGCGGAACACCGGCTCTTTTCGGCTCAGTCGCTCCAGCGTGGCAGCGATCTCACCCAGTAGTGTCTCGGACTCGAACGTGCCCTTGTTCAGCAGCGCTATGCTCTTGCCCTGTAGACGAGTTCGATCCTCTTCCGTCAAATCTTTGGCAGTGACCACGATCACCGGTATGTTGCGGCTGAGTGGGCTGCCCTTGATGTTCTCCAGCACGGCGAAACCGTCGACGTCGGGCATCATCAAGTCCAGGATTACCAGGTCAGGCCGATGCTGGTGCACGGCGGCGATACCCTGCGCGCCGCCATAGGCCTCAATCACCCGGAAACCCGATCGGGCCTCGAGCATGCGCCGCAGCAGGCGGATCGCATCGGCTTCATCGTCGATGACCAGAACGGTGTGAACCGGTGTGTCGGACCCGACCCGATCCAACGCGCGCAGCAGTTCGCCTTCGGTGATGGGCTTAACCAAATAGTCGGCAGCGCCGAGCGAGAAGCCTTTGCCTTCGTCTTCGATGATGCTGCACACGATGATCGGGGTGCGGCTGGTCTCGCGCGTGCTCTTCAGTTCGGCGAGGACCGACCACCCGTCGCGATCCGGCATCAGCACGTCGAGCGTGATGGCGAACGGCTGCAGCCGCTTGGCTTCCGGCACTGCCTGAAACGGGTCGTTCAGTCCAATGACTTGATAGCCCTGCTTTTCCAGGTAGCGCTTGTATAGCGTGACCACGCCCGGATCGTCATCGATGCTCAGGATCAGTTTCTTGCCTGCATCGCGCTCGGGCATGGTCGCCGCTGGCTCCGGCCGCTGCGGCTCGGCCAGTCGTTCCAGCGGCAGGGTGAAGGTGAACGTGGCGCCGGCGCCCAGCTGCGAATCGACCCAGATGCGCCCGCCGTGCATCTCCACGAAGCGTCGGCTGATCGCCAGCCCCAGGCCGGAGCCGCCGGCCTTACGCGTCGTGCTGGCGTCGACTTGAGTGAACTCCTCAAAGATGTGCTCCAATTTGTCGACTGGAATGCCCATACCGGTATCGGACACCGCGATCGCCGCCTCGCGCGGGTGAACGGTGACCCGCACGCCGATCTTGCCCTTGTCGGTAAACTTGGCGGCGTTGGACACCAGGTTGAGAATCACTTGCCGGATGCGCCGCGAGTCGGCGCTGATCCGCGGAAGCACAGCCGGCACGTCCTGGTGCAGCTCGACCGGCTTGTCCTTGACCAACGCGATGGCCGTGGACATCACGCCCTTGATGATGTCGCGCAGGTCGATGTCCTCCGGCGACAGCTCCATCTTGCCGGCTTCGATCTTGGACAGATCGAGGATGTCGTTGATCAGGCCCAGCAGATGATGGCCGGAGTTGTGAATCGCCGTCAGGTCGGCCTGCTGCAGCTCGGTGAGCGGACCGTCGATGCCACGCAGGATGACGCGGCTGAAGCCGATGATCGAGTTGAGCGGCGTGCGCAGCTCGTGGCTCATGTTGGCCAGGAACTGGGTCTTCAGGCGGTCGACCTCGCGCATGCGATCGAGCGCGGCGCGCTCGGCCTCATAGGCGCGCGCGTTGACGATGGCGACGGCTGCCTGATCGGCCAACGCCTCGATCAAGCGCTGATCGGATTCCGTGAACACGTAAGGGCGCGGGCTTTCCAGGTTGAGCGCCCCAAGCAGGGATTCGCCCTGCTTGATCGGGACGATTAATTCGGAGCGTGTATTGCTATCCAGCATGATGTAGGCTGAGTCTTGGTGCACATCGTTGGACAGAACCGCCTGACCGGTCGTCAACAGGTGACCGTGCAGCCCATCGCCACGGCGCAACAGATGCAAGCCGCCCTCGCGCACCAGGCGCATCGCTTCTTCGGGGTAGCCGATGAGGACGCGTAGCTCCAACGCATCCTGGTTGACATCGTATATCGCAATCGAGCCGCGATCGGCCGGCGTGACGTTGAGGGCTTCCTCGACGATGGTATTGAGCACGTCTTCGAATTCGAGGGAAGCGGTCAGGCGGCGTCCGATGCGGGTCAGCGCGGTCAGCTCGTTCACACGCGCGCGGACGTTCTGGTACAGGCGGGCGTTCTCGAGCGCGGCGGCCAACTGGTCGGCTACGCGATACACCAGGTTGACTTCTTCCGACGTCCAGCGCCGCTGCTGATCGATCTGCTCAAAGCCCAGGATGCCGATCAGGCGGTTGCCGGTCAGCACCGGAACGTGCATGTGCGAGAGCACGCCCTGGGCACGCATCATCGCGTGGAGCTCGGGTGGGTCATCGCGCTCGACGCGCTCGGTCACGATCGACTGCCCGGACTTGAATAGCTTGAAGGAATGCGGCAGATTCGACCACGCCTCACCCGTGCCTTGGAACGACGGCACACCGGGCGCACACCATTCGTAGGCGCGCGAGAAGCGGTGATCGTCTTCGTTCGCCAGGAAGCAGCTGCGGCTGGAGCGTATCACGCGGCCCATCTCGCCGAGGGTGGCTTGCAGGTCGAGCACGGCCTGGGGGTCGAGCGACGCCTTGATCGTGCGGCCGATCCGATTCAGCGCCGCTTCGAGCTCGGCCCGCCGCTGCGTCTCCTGGTACACCCGGGCGTTCTCCAGCGCGACGGCCAGCTGTTCAGCTACGCGGCGCAGCATGTTGACTTCGTCTGGCGTCCAGCGCCGCTGTCGATCGATCTGATCGAAGCCAAAGATGCCGATCAAGCGGCTGCCCACTACGACAGGCACGTGCGCGTGCGACAGGACGCCGTGTTCCTGCATCATCGGCCTGAGCTCGGCCAGGTCGTCTCGATCGACGATCTCGGTGACGATCGGCCGGCCACTCTTCAAGGCATTGAACGTCTCGGGCAAATCGGCCCACGCACCGCTGGCGCCGATGAAGGAGGGCACGTTCGGGGCGCACCATTCGTAGACGGTCGTGAAGGAGCGATCGTCGTGGTTGATCACGTAGAAACTGCGACTGGCTCGCATCACGCGGCCCATTTCGCTGATCGCGGCTTGCAGGTCGAGTACCGACTCCGGATCGAGCGAGGCACGAATGGTCTGGCTGATCTGGTTCAAAGCCGCTTCGATCTCGGCCCGCCGCTGGGTTTCCTCGAGCAAGCGGCGGTTCTCGATGGCGGTCGCGGCTTGCCCGGCCAGCGTGCGATACAGGCGTATCTCTCGGTCACCGAAATGATGAGGCCCCGTCAACGACTCGACCAGCAGCCAACCGATCGGCCGCCCTCCGATGAGGAGTGGAATGATCGCCTGCGCTTTGATACCCTGCTCATTCAGCATGATGTGACGGCCAACCTCGTTCAAGACGGGTGAAGTGGCTACATCCGAGATGACAAACGGTTCGGTGTTCAGCCGGGGGGTGTACGAGATCTTCCAACGGCCGTCAGATGGGGCAGGCTGTGCGACGCTGGATTTCCACGTCGCCACAACCTGCACGATCCGGTCGTCAGGCGGGCTGGTCGGGTCAATCAACATCAAAACGCAGCGGTCCAGCTCCGGCGCCAGGATGTGATCGATGAAGGCGTGCAGGATGTCGTCGGATGTCTGAGCCCCTGCAATCGCTTGGCTGGCATGATACAGCTCGGTCGTTTCCCGCAGGCTGGATTCGGTTTCGTCGAGCAGCCGGGCCGCCTCGATCGATTGCGCCACCTGGTCGGCGACGGCTTGCAGCGTCACCATCTCGTCTTCAGTCCAGCGCCGATCCTTCTCGGCCTGCATGCCGAGCGTGCCGATCACTTCGCCGCGCAGCGCAATGGGGATGCCGATCGTGGCCTGGCCGTCGAAAGCAGCCGGCTCAAGCGAGTTGGCCCGCGCTGCCTGATCGACGTGAAGCAGCAGGTCAGGGTCGAACGGCCCTGCATCGGGCCGGCTGTATTCGTACAGAATCGGATCGCGCGCCTGGCTGAACTGCGACCAGCCTTCCCGTGTATAGCGACGCATCAGGAGTGTGAGTTCAGCTGCGGCGCTTTGAGCCTGCTCGAGCAGGCGGCGGTTCTCGACGGTCACGGCCAACTGGCTGGCGACCGCCTGGGCCAGCTCCACATCGCGCGGGTTGATGCTGGCACGACCGGCGGCGCGGGCCAGGCGAATCGCGCCGACGACACGATCGCCCAGCACCGCTGGGGCACTGACCGATTTGCCGAACTCTTCTCGGACCTGGGGCGGCAAGTCGCTCAGGAGTGGATCGATATCTGGATCATTCACGACGACGGGCTGGCGCAGCCGGATGGCGAGCGCCGTGGGCGTATCGAGCCGCCAATTGCTCACGCCAGAGCGACCGGCGTTTTCAGCCGATTCGCCGTCGTCCGGCGCACGGACGGCCAACAGCGTGGTCGTTTTGCTGTCCGCATCGAAAGTGAGCGCCGCCCACGCATCGAAGTCAGCCTGTCTGGCGACCGTGCCGAGCAGATGATCGGCTGCACTGGCGAGGTTTTCGCTGATCGAACCAGCCAGCTGGCTGGCCTCGAACAGCGCGGTCGCCTGGCGTGCTTCGCGCTGGGCGTTCTCGACCTGCTGCGCGTTATTCAGCGCGATCGCGATCTGGTCGGCCAGGTTCTGCAGCAGGGCCAGCGTGCCGTCATCGAAGGCCGCTGGCTGCGTGCTCTGCACGTCGAGCGCGCCGAACACGCGATCGCCGACTACCAGCGGCAAGGCGATCTCGGATTGTGTGTCAGGCAGCAGCGGGTTGGCAAACTGGCTCGGTTCGCTGCTCATCTGGCCGGACAAGCGCGGCTTCCTCCGCACAATCGCCGCGCTGATCATGCCCAGTCCACCGACCTTCAATTTATAGCCGCTTTCTTTCAGGACCTGACCGGCTACGCCCGTCGCCTCGCGCAGCACCGCGAACTTGCCGTCATCATCGACCAGGAACACCGCCGCAAAATAGAAGTTGAAACGGTCCGTGATCAGCTGCACGACCTGTCGAATCAGCTTGTCTTGATCCAGAATCGACGTAACCGCCCGGCTGACCTCGGCACTGAAGTTGAGCTGCGCCGTGCGTTCCGTCACGCGCTGTTCGAGTGAAGCGCGGATGGCTTGCAGTTCACGGTTGCTTTCGGTCAGGGCGCGCGCATTGCGGCGGGCACGCGCCAGCGCATCGCCGATATGGCGCGCCGCCAGGCGCAACAACAGCGCCATCACGCCGAAGGTGATGGCATAGGTGATCCAGTGGATGGCGCTCACCGGCGCTTGAATGGCGGTAATCTGGCCGCCGCTTTCGACGTAGAACAATCCTAGCGTGGCGGCCATGCTGAGCAGGGCGAACACGACCGCAGCGTTCCCGCCCAAAAGCAGGCCGGCCAGGACGATGCCCACCAGGTACGTAATGGTGAAGGGAGAACGGATACTACCGAAGGTGTAGATCCTGAGGGTGATCATCACCAGCAGCGTGGCTAACAGCAACACGCTGGCCAATTGTACGTGGCCGCGACGCGTGAGGAACAATATGCCTGAGGTCAAGGCAGCCGTCGCCGCGCCGATCGCCAGGCCGGCGATTCGGTCCGGGTTGTTGTCGCCCGCCACGGCAAAGCTGGCCGTCAGCAAAACCACGGCCATCAGCAGGATGAGTAAGGTGGCGTTGAGCACGCGGGCGACGCGCGTCTTGTCTTCGTCCTCGAAAGCCGGCGCGGTGAAGAATCGCTTGATCCGGTTAATCATGATCGCCATCCTTCCCCATCCCTTCGGCCGACTTGCCATCGTCGCCGATCGTCGCGCTCAGGCCGCCAATGCGCGCGAACACGCGGGCTGCCCCCAGCGAGCGACCCAGCTCGTTGACGGCCGTCTTCACAATGCTATCCAGGTTCACCGTTCGGCGCACCCGGCTGTTGATGTCGTTGACGATGCGTTCGCGTCCGGCCAGCCGCTCGGTCTCCTCCAGCAGGCGCGCAGTCTCGATGGTCTGGCCAACTTGATCGACGAGCGATTGGGCAAAGGCGATGTCCTCCGGCGTCCAGTCCGGCCATTCGCCCGCCCGCGTCAAATCGAACTCGCCAATCGTCTGCCCGCGCACCCTGATTGGAAGTTGGAGAGCATGGCCCCCGTAGCGGAGCGGCGTGGGGTTGGAGGCTGCTTGCGCCCCGCTTTGCGGGGTTGGAGATTGGACTTCATCCTTCCGCCTTCCGCCTTCATCTTTCATCGTTACCCATTGGCCCGATCGCCATTCGCCCGACACGACGGCTGCGCTCGAAGCATGGCGCTGCCAGGCCTGGC
>JBOGUH010000391.1:0-2870 GCA_050695975.1 Anaerolineae bacterium | reverse complement strand
GGTCTGCGTCGCGTCAGCACCGAGCGCGGCGGCCTGCTGCATCCCACGCCGCTGCCCGACGGGCGCATCCTCGTCTCCCGCTGGTGGAACCAGTTCAACCAGCCCAGCGATCAAGGCATCTACAACCGCATCGACAACCGTGACACGGCGCACACGCTGCCGGATGGCACGATCGTCCTGGCCAATCCAGACGAGAAGTTCAATCCCGCGCGTGGCATCCTGCCCGGAGGCTATCCGATCCGCGACGCGCCCAACACCTGGCACTTGATGGCGATCGATCCCGACGGTACGCACTTTCGACGATTCGCCTGGACACCGCGTTACAGGTACAACCTGGACGACGACTCCGGCTTCTTCGATACATATGCCGGGGCGGAGCCGGCCGTCGTGATCTCCAATACGCAACTGTATATCGCTTATACCTCGCAGCAAGACAGCACAATGGTGCACAGCACGCTCAAGACGGGTGTGCGTGTCGCGCGCCCCGGCGTATCTTTGATGTACTCGAACACGGTGGATGCCATCGCCGGCCTGACTTACGATAAGGCCTGGGGCCAGGGTGATGAATCGGGGCCGTATGCGATTCACCCGTGGGGACTGCCCGACGGGCGCATCTTGTATTCGCAATCGCACGTGGATAACTCGCTGCCGTCGTCGGGCGCCTATTCGCAGGACGGCAAGATATTCGATCTGCAGGGATCGAACTTGCGTTACGAACTGTATACCATGAACCTGGACGGGTCGGGCCAGACACTCGTGTCCATCGATCTGGCGAGTATCAGCATGGCGACCGCCGATGTGATGGACGCCAAACCGATCGCCGCGCGTGTGGGCTGGTCGGCCAAGCCCGATACGTTCACGGCCATCGCCAACGACGATCCCACGCTGGGCAACATCCCGAACACGCTGCCCGAATACTCGTTCAGCCTGCGCGGCCCGAGCCAGATCCTCACCGCGACGATCCACAACCCGAACGTGTATGCCAACCCGTCGCTGCTGGCGCCGTTCGTCAACAATTCGCCGCCGCCCGGCAGCGTGGCGAAAGCGCAGGTGTGGATCGACGCCAATCAGTTCACCGGCGCGTACTGCTATAACGACTGGCCTCAGCCGTGCGCCACATTCAAAGCGGACAACCAGGTTCGCGCCGTGCTGTGGACCGAAGCGCCGGTCAGCCTGAAGGGCGAGTTCACCGCAACTATCCCGGCCGATACGATGGGCTTCGTCGTCCTGCGCGACGCGAACGGCCGCGTCGTGCGAAACTGGAACCGCGGCTACATCTCGATCGCGCAGGGCAGCGCCTGGGCGCGGCCCGGCGAGACGGTCACCTGCACCGGCTGCCACATGGGCCACGTCAGCGGATCGCTCGACGACGTGATCACGACGACGCAACAGGGTTGGACAAACGTCGCGCCCTATGCGAGCGCCACGGCCAGCAGCTACAAAGTTCACAACGATCCGAATTATCCCGAATACAAGCCGTTCCGTCCGCGGTACATCAACGATCGACGCGGCTGGGTGCCCAAGCCTTCGGGTGGACCGGGTGGCACGTATCAAGACGACGAGACCGGCTGGATTTCGGAAGAAGGCAAATCAGGCGGAGAATGGATCGAGTTGACCTGGCCCAGCGCGATCACGGTGACGAATGTTCGGTTGGTCGGCCCGCCGCCGAACGGCGGCGATTGGGGTGGCTTCGGCCAGCCAGCCATGTATGGCGACTACTACGTCGAGTCGGGTACACTCAAATTGCATTTCGACGGTGCGCAGGTCGGCGGCGATATCGGAGTCGGGCGCGTCGAGCCGCTATCGAACGGCGGGACGCTGATCACGCTGGCCTCGCCGGCGCGGATCGATCGGCTGCGATTCACCGTCAACGCGATTAGCGGGCGCTGGTGGTGGGATCAGATCGCGGCACTGAACGAGATCGAGGTGATCGGCATGGCGGCCGAGCCGTTCCCGCTGCTGACGATCTGGTGGAACTTCTTGCCATCGATCAGGCGATAGAATTGAGCTTTTCAAAATCAGTGTTTGTTAGTGGGGAACGTTATACGTGGTAGAATACTCTGGCTCGCTGCGCTTCCGGCGGAGTTCGTCGCACGCAAGCACCTGTATCGACGCGCGGCGCTGTAGATGACGCAGATCGTTCACCTCCGCGACGAACACTTCGGCCTCATGCAAGCGGCGATTCAGGCCGCGCAGCGAGAGGCTTCATCATAGGAGACGAGTATGCCTTCCAAAACTCAATCGCTAAAATTCAAACGCACGGTGAACGCGCCGCCCGCCGAGGTATATCGCATGTTCACCAATTCGACTGCGCTGCGCGAGTGGCTGTGCGACGCCGCGCAGGCCGATCCGCACAAAGGCGGGCGTGTCCACCTATGGTGGAACAGCGGCTATTACACCACCGGGGAGTTCACCGCGCTGTCGCCGGACAGGAAAGTTGCCTTCACGTGGAGCGGTCGCGGCGAGCCGGATGCAACCCAGGTGCAGGTATCACTCACCGGGAAGAATGGCGGCACGGCGCTGACGCTGACACACGCCCGTTTGGGTTCGGGCAAGGCGTGGGCCAACTTCGTTCGGGAGTTCACCCGAGGCTGGGAGAAGAATCTGGACAACTTGCAATCGGTGCTGGAGACCGGGCAGGACCTGCGCTTCACGCTGCGGCCGATGCTCGGCGTCAACATCGGCGAGTTCAACGCCGAGATCGCCGCCAAGCTCGGCGTACCGATGACCGAAGGTATTCGCCTCGACGGGGTGGGTGAAGGGATGGGGGCACACGCGGCCGGCTTGCGGAAGAACGACGTGCTGGTGGGTTTCGGCGGAAAGAAGGTGACGGGTTGGCCGTCTTTGGTCAGCGTCCTGCAGACCCGCCG
>JBOGUH010000390.1:0-2457 GCA_050695975.1 Anaerolineae bacterium | reverse complement strand
ATCGCCGCCGGTTCGTGCTCGACATGGCCGGCCTCGACGGCCGCGAATCGACACTCGCGCGCGACCTGGCAGGCGGCTGGCGGCAGCGACTCGCGCTCGGCTGCGCGCTCGTGCATCGACCGCAACTACTGTTCCTCGACGAGCCGACCAGCGGGGTCGATCCGTCGGCGCGGCGGGCGTTCTGGGATTTGATCTACGACCTGGCTTCGCGCGGCACGACGATCTTCGTTACGACGCACTACATGGACGAGGCCGAGCACTGCGGGCGCGTGGGCATCATGTTTCGCGGGCGACTGCTGGCAATGGACACGCCGAGCGGATTGAAAGCGACTGCGCTGCCCGGTGCGGCGTGGGATGTGAGCGCGTCGCCGCTGCTGGATGGTCTGGCGGCGCTGCAGAGCACGCCAGGGGTGTTGCAGGCGTCGCTCATCGGCGAGAAACTGCGCGCGATTACCACGAACGGCCACACGGCCGAGTGGATTGCCCGCGCGCTGGAGGAATTGGGAATTGCGGGCGCGATCGTCGAACGCGCCGAGCCGACGCTGGAAGATGTATTCATCGCGCTGGCGGGGCATGGAGCGCACGTGAGATGAATCGGATCGATCGGCTGTTTGCCATCCTACTGCGACTGCAAAGCAAGAAACAAATCCGCGCGCAAGATCTGGCTAAAGTCTTTGAAGTCAGCCAGCGCACGATCTATCGAGACATCGCCGCGCTGAGCGAGATGGGTGTGCCGATCGTCTCGCTGCCGGGCGAAGGCTACGAGTTGATGGAAGGCTTTTACCTGCCGCCGTTGATCTTCACACCGGCCGAAGCGAGCGCGCTGTTTCTGGGCGCGCACATGCTGGTCGGCCAGGCGGCGGGGCAGCTCCCGGCCGATGCCGAACGTGCATTAACCAAGATTGCGGCTGTCTTGCCTCATGCAACCCGGCAGCAGGTGGAGCGTCTAAACGAGATTATCCACTTCGTCTTGCCCCAGGCACGCTTCAACCTGGACGATCCCCGCCTCGTGTCGCTACAGCAGGCCATCCTGGAGCGCCGCGTCGTGCACCTGCAGTATCACAGCTATAGTCGCAACGAAACGACGAAACGTGACGTGGAGCCGCACCAGTTGACTTACTCCAACGGCGCGTGGTACGTGACCGGCTACGACCGCCTGCGGCAGGCCATTCGTGCGTTCCGGCTCGATCGGGTGGATGGCTTAAAGCTGCTGGCCGAACCGTTTAAGCCACGTTCATCAGAACAACCTGCCACTGAGCCGATCATCGTCCGGGTGCGATTTGCAGAAGGCGTGGTGCGCTGGGTGCGTGAGCGGCAGCACTATGCTTTCCAACAGGAAGAATTGACACCCGATGGAACTGTAATGACGTATCGCCTGAATACCTTGTCTGAAATGACGCCGTGGCTGCTCGGCTGGGGCGCATCGGCTGAAGTGCTGTCACCGCCGGAGTTGCGCAGGGAGATTCGCCAGATTGCGTTGAAGTTGGCGGACATACTGACATAGAGTTGTCACTTTTCGGCGACTGGAGTTGCCTCCTACAATTGCTGACATAGGGTTGTCACTGCCATGCTCTATGATGGGATCAAACTCAGTCAAGGAGATTCGAAGTGAACGAAAGTCCCATCATCGAACTGGTGCTGATGAAGCCCAAAGCCGCCGTGGACGAAGCGGCGCTGCTGCGCGCGTCCGATGATCTGATGCCCTTTCTTCGTGAAGTGGGTGGCTTCATCCGCCGCGAACTGTTGAAGACCGAAGACAACCAGTGGGTCGATCTGGTCTACTGGAACAGTCTCGCCGAGGCCCAGCACGCTGCCAACACGATCATGAGCAAGCCCGCCGGCCAGCGTCTCGCCACTCTGTTGGATGAGACCAGCATCACTCTGCTTCACCTGCATCAGGTGCGCACGTACAACTCGCGGTAGATCTTTGCCGCCACCGACGCCCCGACTTTCGGAAAGACCGGAAGGCGGGGCGTTACCGTTTGGGCCACTGCAGGACAGCCAGACTTTGCAGAACCGATCAAACGTGCGACAATTTACGCATGCCCACTTTCGACTTCACCTTCGCCGTCCGGGCGCCGCTGGCCGCGGTGGCCGAGTTTCACCGCGACACACGCGCGCTTAAGCGATTGACGCCGCCGCCAATCTTCATGCAGCTGCATCGAGTCGAGCCGATGGCTGAAGGCTCTATCTCCGACTTTACGCTGTGGCTCGGGCCGGTGCCGCTGCGCTGGGTCGCGGTGCACTCGAACGTCGATCCGCAGCGTGGTTTCACCGACACGCAGGCCAGCGGCCCGCTCAGGCGCTGGCAGCACACGCACATCTTCAGCGCCGAAGGCAGTGACGTGACGCGGGTCAAAGAGCATATCGAATACGAGCATCACGGCGGCGTGCGCGGGCTGTTCAGCAGGTTGTTCTTCGGCCGGATGGGGCTGCTGGCAGTGTTCACGTATCGAA
>JBOGUH010000389.1:0-4652 GCA_050695975.1 Anaerolineae bacterium | reverse complement strand
ACTCCACGGCACTCAACGCGCCCCAATCGACCAGCTCGGGATGTTGTTGGTAAACCCGCACGATCCCGAACTCGATGTTCTGCAGGACATCCTGGTATTCTTCTTCGAATGTCACCGTCTGCTCACCGACGACAAGTTTGCTCTCTCCATGAAGGGCACCCAGAACGCGAAGTTAAGAAAGCCTTCGTGACCTTCGCGTTCTTCGTGGTTAGGTCTGGTTGTGGCGCAGCCGCGCTATGAGGGATGGGCTGGCTGCACCCAGATCGTCCGGGCCGCTTTCAATCCGATTGGAATCTGCGCCTCGGCCACATTCAGCGTAATCACGCCGCTCCACGGCGCGACTTCATCCACGGTCACGCTTGTGCCCGGCATCAAGTCGCTCTTCTGGAGATAGTCGAGCAGGCGCGGATCGCGCTCGCCCTCCTCGGTGATGCGCAAGATCGTCACCCGCTGACCCGTGGTGGTCGCATCGAGCGTAAGCGCATCGGACGGAAGTTTAGTGGACTGCATACCCGGGATCGGGTTGCCGTGCGGGCACGACTTCGGATTGCCCAACGCTTCGGCCATCTTCTGCTCGATCAGGTCGCTCATGGCGTGCTGCAGCTTCTCGGCTTCTTCGTGCGCCACCGCCCAGCCGATGCCGAGGAAATCAGTCATAAAGCGCTCGACCAGCCTGTGCCGCCGGATAGCGGCTTCGGCGACCTCGCGCCCCTTCTTGGTGAACGTGATCTCGTTTCCATCGATCTTAATCAGGCCGTCGCGCGTCATCCGCTGCAGCGTCTGGCTGACCGTAGGCGGTTTTACCCCGAGTCGTTCCGCCAGCCGTGCGGCGATCACCTTCGTGCCCTCATCCTGCATGTTGTAGATCGACTCGAGATAATTCTCGATCGTCTCAGTCAGTTTAATCTTGTACATATTTCCCCCAAGTCAAAAATGATGTCTATGACCGAAGCCAAGTCCATATTATCACAATATGCAGGATCATAATAATTATGATATTTGCCTTGACAATTATCTGGCGTATGCATACAATCCGCCTAGATGTTAGTATCGACTAACATCGGAAGCGTATAAAGTGCGCGAGTACAGACCGCCATCTGCACTCGCGCGAAGACTGGGAGCTTATGCTCCAGGCTCAACAGGATTGTACTTCGGAGTCGCGCCCCAGTCAACTCAAATCCACCTGGTGATTATTCACATCGCGCTCCTAGCGCCGTCCCCGGCGCGGGCAGCGCCGCTGAGGACGGCGGCTTGAGCGTTGTGTACAACCTCCACAGAGGATAAATGACTGGACGCATCACCCAATCGGCGCGATTCGCAAGCGTGTGGATAATCGCGCTCCGCATCTTGCTGTCCGCTTGCTCGCCGCAGGCAATGACGCCCACCCAACCGGCCACTCCCGCTGCTTCACCCGATCCCGAGCCGGAGCCCGAAGCCAGTCTCCCTGCGCCCGGTTCATCCGGCGCGCTCGTCGTCTACTCCGGCCGCAGCGAAGAACTGGTCGGCCCGATCATCAAAGTGTTCGAGAACGAGACTGGCATCGACGTGCAGGTTCGCTACGGCGACACCGCCGAACTTGCTGCGACGATCCTCGAAGAAGGCAGCCGCTCACCCGCCGACGTGTACTTCGCGCAGGATGCTGGCGCGCTCGGCGCGCTGGCCCAGGCTGGCCGATTGCAACAACTGGCCGATGACCTGTTGAGCGCCGTCGAGCCGCGTTTCCGCTCGCCCGATGGGTTATGGGTGGGTCTGTCGGGTCGTGCCCGCGTCGTCGTCTACAACACCGACAAACTCGCGCCGACCGATCTGCCCGATTCGATCTGGGGCTTCACCGATCCGAAGTGGAATGGCAAGATCGGCTGGGCCCCGACCAACGGCTCTTTCCAGGCGTTCGTGACTGCCCTGCGTGTGATCGAAGGCGAAGATCGCGCCCGCAAATGGCTGCTCGGCGTCCAGGCCAACAACCCCAAGGTGTACGAAAGGAACACGGCCATTGTCGACGCTGTTGCCAAGGGCGAGATCGAGGTCGGCTTTGTCAATCATTACTACCTGTTCCGTTTCTTGAAGGAACAGGGCGACGCCTTCCCGGCCCGCAACTACTTCTTTCCGGCGGGAGACATCGGCAATTTGATCAACGTTGCCGGGGCAGGCATCCTCGACACCTCCAAGAACGTCGAAGCGGCCGAGGCGTTCATCCGCTTCATGCTGTCCGCGCAGGCGCAGACCTACTTCGCCGAACAGACCACCGAGTACCCGCTGGTGGAAGGCATCCCGATCGACCCGCGTCTGATGCCGCTGTCGCAAATCGACAAGCCCAACATCGATCTGTCGAACCTGGACGATCTCGACGGAACGCTGCAACTGCTGCAGGAATTGGGGATTCTGTAACTGCCTGGCCCCTTGCGAAGGGTGCTTTCGCTAGGCGCTTCGCACGCTTGACCCCGAACCCTGCGAAGAAAAACATAGCCTTCGCAGGGAGCTTACGCGCTCAACAAGGTGAACTTGGCCAGTCTACATTCATTAGCAATTGCCCGCCCAAAAGAGAGGCGCCAGCGCCGCCGACACTTCTTTCCCCCGCTGATCTACAACGCGCCAGCGATGCTCGTCGCCGCTGGCACGCTGCTACCGGTGACCTACCTCGTCTTGCGTGCGCTCGGCGCGGAGGACTTCGTTGGCCTGCTGTTCCGCGCCCGCACGCTCGAAGTTCTGCTCCGCACGCTCGCACTCAGCGGGGCCGTCACGCTGGCGTCGATCGTCATCGCCGTCCCGCTGGCCTGGCTCACCCTGCGCACCGATCTGCCACTGCGTCGAATGTGGTTTGCCCTCACCGTCCTGCCGCTGGTTATCCCGTCGTACGTCGGCGGATTCACCCTCGTCGCCGCGCTCGGGCCGCGAGGACTGCTGCAGCAATTGCTCGAACCGCTCGGCGTCGAGCGGCTGCCGGAGATCTACGGCTTCGCCGGGGCGTGGCTTACTCTGACGCTTTTCAGCTATCCCTACGTCTTGCTCAACGTGCGGGCCGCCGTCCGCGGACTCGATCCGAGCTACGAAGAGGCCGCGCGCGGATTGGGCCATTCCGCCACGAGCGCGTTCTGGCGCATCATCCTGCCGCAGCTCAAGCCGGCCATCGCTTCCGGCGCGCTGCTTGTCTCGCTGTACACGTTGAGCGACTTCGGCGCGGTGTCGCTCCTGCAACTCGACACTTTCTCGCGCGCGATCTACGTGCAGTATCGCAGCTCATTCGATCGCAGCCTGGCCGCCGTCCTCTCGCTCGTGCTCGTCACCCTCACGCTCGCCTTCCTGTTCGTCGAGGCGCGTACGCGCGGACGCAGCCGTTATCACCGCAGCGACAGTGGATCGAAGCGCCCCGCGCCGTTGATGCGGCTCGGTCGATGGCGCTGGCCGGCGCTCGGGCTGTGCGCGCTCGTCGTGCTGCTCGGCGTCGTGACGCCCGTCGGCGTGATCGGCTACTGGCTGGCGCAAGGGCTCGCCCACGGCGAAACAATTGATTTCGTAGGGCAGCCGATGGTCAACTCGCTCGGCGCATCTGCGCTGGCCTCGATCGTCACCGTCTTGGGCGCGCTGCCTATCGCCATCCTGTCGGTTCGCTTTCCTGGCAGGTGGACGGCGCTCATCGAGCACGTGACGTATTCCGGCTTCGCTCTGCCGCCGATCGCCGCCGCATTAGCGCTGGTCTTCTTCGCCGCCAACTTCGTGCCGTGGCTGTACCAGACACTGGTCATCCTGATCCTGGCCTATGTGGTGCGCTTCATTCCGCAGGCCGTCGGCCCGATCCGCGCCTCGCTCCTGCAGGTCAGCCCGCACCTCGAAGACGCCGCGCGCGGACTCGGCCGCACGCCGATGCAGGTGGTCCGTTCGATCACCGTGCCGCTGGTTCGCCCCGGCCTCCTGGCCGGCGGCGCGCTCGTCTTTTTGACGACGATGAAAGAGCTGCCCTCGACCCTCTTACTCAGTCCGATCGGATTCACCACGCTTGCGACGCAAACCTGGTCGGCCACGTCCGAGGCGTTCTTCGCCCGCGCCGCTGTCCCGGCGCTGCTGCTGGTATTATTCTCTTCCGTTTCGATGATCTTTGTATTGGCTGGAGAACGGGAACGTACAACGTGACGGGTGACAAGGGACGAGTGGCGGGTGAACGAGCCATATCACTCGCCACCCACCACTCGCACTATCTGCTCATTGGACTCAAAGATGGCTTATTCCGTCGAACTGATCAACGTCACTAAAACGTTCGCAAGCGCAGATACGCCCGCCGTACACGATTTCTCGCTGTCGATCGCAGCGGGCGAGATCATGGCGCTGCTCGGGCCGAGCGGCGGCGGCAAGACCACCCTCTTGCGATTGGTGGCCGGCTTCGTCGCACCCGACACAGGGACGATCGCGCTCGACGGGCAAGTGGTGGCCGATCCGAGTCGCGTCGTGCCGCCCGAGCGGCGCGGGGTCGGCATGGTCTTTCAAGACTACGCCCTCTTCCCACATCTGACCGTGACGCAAAACGTGGCCTTTGGCCTGGATCGCCAGGCGGCCAGCCAACGCAACCGGCGTGTGCGGGAAACGCTGGACATGGTGGGGCTGGCCGACCTGGCCGATCGCTTTCCGCACGAACTGTCGGGCGGGCAGCAGCAGCGTGT
>JBOGUH010000388.1:0-1895 GCA_050695975.1 Anaerolineae bacterium | reverse complement strand
AGCGGCCGGACTAACTCCGGCACGCGGCTGATCAGCTCGTCTTGCCACCTCGGCGGCAACGCGCGCGCGAAGAGCAAGCCGCCGGCGAACGCCAACATGCCGATCGCCACTGCGAAGATGATCCATCGAACGTAAGAACGCGACTTCATATCACTCCTGACAAGGCTCGCCGATTATACCCCGGACTGCCAATGGGGTGTTCAGTCCCCTTGCCAACGATTGCGCGACGATTGCCCTTCGCGCCTGATTGTGTGTATAATCGCAGCATTCCTGCAGGAGAAGGCCTATGCGCGAAGAAGTCGTAACCTGGACAGACCTCGAAAAACTGGTCGATCATTTGATCCCGCAGTTGTACGGCACGTACGATGCGTTGGTGTTGATCACGCGCGGCGGGATCGTGCCCGGTGGGATGATCGCCGAAACGCTCGATATCAAGTCCGTGCTGACGGCGGCGGTAAGGTTTCCCGAAATCGAGCAGAAGATGCTCGCCTGGCCCACCTTCCTGCAATTCCCCGAAGATGACCTGCTGCGCGACCGGCGTGTGCTGATCGTGGACGATGTGTGGAACAGCGGGCGGACGATCAACTCGGTGCGCGGCCGTGTGGAGGCGGCCGGCGGCCGGCCGGAAGTGGCGGTGCTGCATTACAAGCCGGGCCAGTCGCTGTTCGCAACGAAGCCGGAATACTACGCCGCGGTGACGGACGCGTATGTGATCTATCCATGGGAGAGAGGGCGGGGATCACAGGGTATTCTTCGACGACTTGAGCCGAGCCTGATATGAGTTAGAGTTAGAGTTGGAGTTAGTGGGAGATGCCGTTGAGTGCGTCGTCGCGGCATTCGCAGGCATCCTTGCGCACGCCGTCTTTCTCGAGCGACCCGCCATATTCACTGTTTGATCCGATCGGGGTCCAGCCGCCGATGACGAAGGGTGTTTGGCCGCCAGCGGCGATCCATTCCCCGTTGTAGCGACGCGCCAGATGGACGTGCGTCGCCGTCGAGAAGCCGCCTTCGCACGACGGATGGCCGATGCGATCGCCGGCGCTCACCTGCGTCCCTACCTGTATGCGATCGCGTTCCTCAACGTGCATGTATAGAATGACCCAGCCGGTCTGCTCGTCTCCATCGCCATTCAGATCGACCAGCACCTCCCCGGCCCGACTACGTATCACTCGCCCGGCCGACATTGAAGTGACCCATTCCTCCGACTGGTAACAACCGATACCCTCATCAGGTGGTGCGAAGTCGATCGCACCCCAAGCCGAGCCGGACGCCCACGCGCCATGCAGACCGCCGGTGAAATACCATGTTTCGCCTTCCGGCCACGGCAGCGCGAACGGCGGCTGAATGAGAATCGGCGGCACGAGGGGTCCAGTTGCGCGCGCGAACGGATCGCCAAACCAGGCGTGGTACGTCGCCACAAACCCGTCGGACCCGGAATCGCTCGACCAGTCATCCGGCGGCGAGTCGATCGCCAGCAGCGATTGAAGCGCGATCGTCCCCGCGTTCAGACCTGGCGCGATGCGCACGCGGGTGAAGTCGTTCAACAAAATCGTCTGCCGGCCACGCGTCTTCCAGCCGTAATAACCATCGTTGAGATGATCGGCCGCCCACCTGAGTTGATTGTGCAGACCGCTCCACTGCTCGTCCGCGTGCCCGGCCGGGTAGAACAACGCGATCGCATCGGGATGCGGATTGCTCAACCAGCCGGCGCGATACTCGATCAGCGTGAGCAGGACACGCGGCCCGACGCTATAACGTTCAGCGATGAGCTGGACGATCTGCGCGCCGGTCAGCGTCTCCCCATCGACCTCCTCGGTGTACGAGCGCAGGTAGCCGTTCGTCCGCGACACGAAGTCGGCTACGTCGAATCCGACCGTGCTTGGTCCGTACACCAC
>JBOGUH010000387.1:0-5875 GCA_050695975.1 Anaerolineae bacterium | reverse complement strand
GGCACACGTTGCCCGCTTCGCAGCAGGTCGATCTCCATCAGGTGCGCGGTGCTTAACGAGACGTGCTGCCGTTTGGCAAGATACTCCCTTCGCCCATCGCCGCGCCTGTTTGTCAGAGAAAGCACTTCGATGACCGTGACCAGTTCGCGGTTCGCCGTGTCGCGGATTTCGATGGTAACGTGTGGCACGCGCGAAGGCATGACCGTCGCCGGCCGCATCGGTGCAGGCGCGACTGCCGCCCCGTGGCTTTCAGACGCCGATAGCCCGGACTCGACAATGCCCACGTCGGGATAAATATCCGTTCTCGTCACCAGCACGCCTTCCAGCGTTTCCGCCTCCGTCACGAAGCGCTCGTCTGCCAACACCAGGTAGCGGGGACGCAACTTGGGCGCCAATTGTCGGGCGATTTCAGCGCTGAACGAAAAATGCACGGTTGTCCAGAACGATCCTTCGAGGTAGGGATCCATTCCGGGGAAAGGTGAGGGCATAGCGACCTCCACTCGAAAAGCGCACCATATTGGGATTGTACCACGAGTGTCGCAGACCGAAGTGTTTGGAGCGCAGATGGATTGTATCACATCAACAAACCTTAACGCAACGCGACTTTTGACATCCGGTGGGGTTGTATCACCCCGAATACTGCCGAGCCGAAGCCGGCCAGCCGGCCGCAAGCGCCCGAAAATCGGCTATAATACGCTAGCTGCACTCAACTGGAGAAATATCACTATGGCTACTCGATCAAAGGCAAGCGCCCGTTCGCGCCAGCCCGGCGACGGGCGCTCATCACGCACAGTCATTTCACCTCCTGAGGAGGATGTCGTTATGGGACCGGACGTCAGCACACTGCGGGACTGGTACCGCGAAATGCTGCTGGTACGCCGCTTCGAAGAACGCGCGCGCCAATCCTACCAGCAGGGCAAGATCGGCGGCTTCCTGCACCTATACATCGGCGAGGAGGCGATCGCCACGGGCGCGATCCACACGCTCAAGCCGCAGGATCACGTCGTCACTCACTATCGCGATCACGGCCACGCCATCGTGCGCGGGCTTGACCCGAAGCGGCTCATGGCCGAACTGTTCGGCCGCGTCGACGGCTACAACAAGGGCCGCGGCGGCTCGATGCACTTCGCCGACACGAGCAAGAATTTCTGGGGAGGCTACGCCATCGTCTCCGGGCACTTGACGCTCGCTGTCGGACTGGCGCTGGCCGCCAAGCGCGCCGGGACCGATTCGGTGGCGCTGGCGATCTTCGGCGATGGCGCGACGGATAATGGCACGTTCTACGAATGCTTGAACTTCGCCAAGGTGTGGGATCTCCCCGTCGTGTTCCTGTGCGAAAACAACCTGTTCGGCATGGGTGTGGCGATCGAGAAGGCGTCTGCCGTGACCGAGGTATATAAGAAAGCGTGCATGGCGGATATACCAGCCCAGCAGGTGGACGGCATGGATGTGATCAAGGTGCACGAAGTCATGAGCAAAGTGGTGGAAGAGGTGCGCGGCGGCAGCGGGCCGCAGTTCGTCGAGGCGCTCACGTTCCGTTATCAGGGCCACTCGGTGGCCGATCCGGATCAGTATCGGGATCGGGAAATGATCGAGCAGTGGAAGAAGCGCGACGCGATCGAACGCGTGAAGCGGCTGCTGATCGATCAGCACAAAGTCGATCCGGCCGAGATCGAGGCCGTCGACGCGGATGTCGATCGTGAGATGGACGAGGTGGTGGCTTTTGCCGATGCCTCTGCCGCGCCGGACCCCGACACGATGTACGAGCATGTATATTCCAACCCCCTGTAATCGGTGAACAGTTGATCAGTAATCAGTAGCCACTGATTACTGACTCGCTGATTACTGTTCCGCGAGGACCAACATGGCAGTGATCACCATCAGAGAAGCCTTGAAGCAGGCGCTGCGCGAAGAGATGCAGCGCGACGAGCGCGTATTTATCATGGGCGAAGACGTCGGCGCGTACGGCGGCGCTTACGCCGTGACGCGCGGCCTGCTGGATGAATTCGGCGAGGATCGCATCCGCGACACGCCCATCGCGGAAGGCGCGATCGTCGGCGTGGCGATGGGCGCGGCGGTGGGCGGCCAGCGCCCGATCGCTGAATTGATGACGATCAACTTCAGCCTGCTGGCGATGGACCAGATCGTCAATCACGCCGCCAAGATGCATCACATGTTCGGCGGGCAGTGGAGCGTGCCGCTGGTCGTGCGCATGGCCTGCGGCTGGGGCCAGTTGAGCGCCACGCACTCCCAATCGCTTGAGGTGATGTTTGCGCACGTGCCCGGCCTCAAAGTGACCTTCGCCGGCACGCCTTACGACGCCAAGGGCATGCTCAAAGCCGCCGTCCGCGACGAAGACCCGGTAATCTTCCTTGAGCACACCGCCATCTACGGCGTGAAAGGCGAAGTGCCGGAAGGCGAGTACCTTGTCCCACTGGGCAAGAGCGATGTGAAGCGGACGGGCAAAGACCTGACCATCGTTACGTACGGCCGTATGCTGCAGACGTCGCTCGAAGCGGCGGAAATGTTGGCCAAGGACGGGGTCGAAGTCGAAATCGTCGATCTCCGCACGCTGCGCCCGCTGGACATGAAGCCTGCCTACGGGTCGGTGCGCAAGACGAATCACGCCGTCGTCGTGACGGAGGAATGGCGCAGCTTCGGCGTCGGCGCCGAGGTCGCCGCGCGCATCGGCGAAGAATGCTTCGATTGGCTCGACGCGCCGGTTGGCCGCGTCGGCGCGGAGGAAGTGCCGCTGCCGTATGCTAAAAACGTCGAGCACGAAGCGCTGCCGTGGGAGAAGGATATTATCGCAGCGGTCAAGGCGGCGCTGGCGTAAAAACGTATTGCGTATTCCGTGTTCCGTTACGCAATACGCACTACGTAATACGGAGTGGAACATGGCAACTGAACTGACGATGCCCAAGATGGGCTTCGATATGACCGAAGGCAAGCTGGCCCAGTGGCTGAAGAAGGTCGGCGACCCGGTGAAACGCGGCGAACCGGTGGCCGAGATTGAAACCGACAAGGTCAACATCGAAGTTGAAGCGCCGTCAGACGGCGTTCTGCGTGGCACGTTCCTCGAGCCGGGCCAGACGGTGCCGGTCGGTACGCTGATCGGCGTGCTCGGCAAGGCTGACGAAGCGATCGACCTCGACGTGCTGCAGCAGAAGGCAAGCGGCGCGCTGGCCCTGGCGGCTGCCGAAGCGCCACAGCCAACCAAGCCCCCAGAGGCTGCTGCAGCGCCGCAACCCGCTCCCAGGGCCGGTGAACCTGCACCTTCATCAGCGCCTGCGCCGGCGCCGACTGCGCCTGTGTCGACGAAGACGGATGGCCGCATCAAGGCTTCACCCTTGGCGCGGCGAATGGCCAAAGACGCCGGGCTGAATATCACGGGCCTGAGCGGCAGCGGCCCCGGCGGCCGTATCGTGAAACGCGATGTGGATGCGGCCATCGCTGCTGGCCGTGTGGCGATGCCGGTCGCGGCGCCGCGCGCCGTTGCCCCGATCGTGTTAGGCCCGGCGATGCTCAAAGCCGAAACGATCGCGCCGAGCAAGCTGCGCCAGACGATCGCCCGGCGCATGACGGCCAGCAAACAGCAGGTACCGCACTTCTACGTCACCAGTGAGATCGACATGGCCGAGGCGATGGCGCTGCGCGCCCAGCTCAACGCGCTGACGGGCGATGAGGGGAAGATCAGCGTGAACGACATGGTGCTGA
The DNA here is from genome assembly GCA_050695975.1 of Anaerolineae bacterium. Lineage (GTDB taxonomy): Bacteria > Chloroflexota > Anaerolineae > Fen-1058 > Fen-1058 > DASSFZ01. The sequence goes on along the minus strand of JBOGUH010000387.1, from coordinate 2,158 downwards.
AAGCCGCCGCGCTGGCGTTGACGCATTTCCCCAACCTCAACGCGTCTTACACGGAGACGGCGATCCAGCGGCACGGCGAAGTGCACATCGGTATCGCCGTCGCGCTGGACGAAGGGCTGATCACCGTCGTCGTGCGCGACGCCGATCGCAAGCCGCTGGCGCAGATCGCCCGCGAGGCGAAAGACAGCGCCGGGCGCGCGCGGAGCGGCAAGGCGCGCGCCGAGGACTTGCAGGGCAGCACGTTCACCGTCAGCAACTTGGGAATGTTTGACGTGGAGGATTTCATTGCCATCATCAATCCGCCCGAAGCGGCGATCCTGGCCGTCGGATCGGTGATGGAGGCGCCGGTCGTGAAAGACGGCCAGCTCGCTGTCGGCAAGCGCATGAAGGCGACCATCGCGGCCGACCATCGCGTGACGGACGGCGCGGAGGCGGCGCGCTTCATGCAGATGGTGAAGAAATACCTGGAAGAGCCTTTGCGGTTGTTGCTGTAGCTTCATCGCGGGACGGCGCGCGGACATGAAGTGTCCGCGCTACACAGCGACGCCGGATGGAATCCGGCTATTGTCGGGTTAATTTGTTAATCCGCAAAAGCCTGCATTCCTTTCCACGTTTCAAGGAAAACAATAAAGCCGCCGATCTGTTGAGGATCGGCGGTTGTTTGTCGCGCTACGACTAATCCGATCTCATGCTGCTCGGACGCCCCACCATCTTCTGATCTTGGACATCCGATTGGAACAGTGATGACGCGGAATGGTGTCGAGGCGTTTGGGACAGGATTAGCTGCGATAAACAACTGAACCGCCGACCTGATGAACAGTCGGCGGTTGCGTTTACTTGGGTGCATTGTGTTTATGAACCCGGCGGCGATGTGCGCCTCGCCCGCGCGCGGATGACGATCCATGTGCCCACGCCGACGATCACCGCGATACCCGACACGGTCAGCACGGTCGTCGGATTGATCGCGCTCGTCACAGCGGTCAGCCCGACGCACACGAATCCGCCCAGCCAGGCGGCCATCAGCGCGCCGGCGACCAGCGCCGATCGGCGGTTGAGGCCCTGCTGCGCGCGGATGCGCGACTCGTTCGTCAGCAGCCAGACCACCAGCGTCACACCCGAGTACGTCGCGACGATCGCGCCGAGTGGCAGCAGGCTGGCGTTGCGCAGCGCATCAAGCCCGACCCGATTGGGATTGAACAGTGTGTGCAGCGCGATGAACGCCACCACGCCGAACACAGTGCTCCACACAATCCTCCCCTGCGTAGACCAGGAACGGCCGGTCGTCGCGCCGATCGGCAGCAGATCGAACAACGCGAACTGGATGGCGATCGAGAAGATCGTCAACAACGTCGACTGGATGCCACCCGTGACGCTCAACGCCAGCGACGCCGCGCCGGAGCTCGGGCTGCCAGATAGACTGGCCGACAGCGCTTCGATCGGCCACGACAGCAGCCACGCCGCCAGGCCGATGCCGATCGCCGCGAAGATCGACGCGCGCCCGATCGCGCCATCACGTTCCCGATGCGCTTCAACTGCAAGCAGCGCCAATCCGGCCGGCAAGCCGATCAGGTAGCCCGGCAGGAATCCAATGCTGCGCGAAATCACGACGCACACGGCGACGAGCAGCACGGCGCCCGGCCGCACGCGCAGGCCGGGCGAGACTTGCCTCGATTGCGCGACCCGACCGCCGACAAAAGCTGCGGCCAGATTGACGAGCGTCAGCGCCGCGAGCAGCGTCACGAACGTGATAATGCCAGCCGGCGTGTTGGGCCGAAAGTTCGGGTCGAGAAACGAAGCGACGAGCGCAGTCAGCGCGAGGAATGCGGTCAGGATGACGATCGTGATCGCACGGCGGACGCGGACGTCGCCCAACCTCCAGGCTGTCGGCGTGGCGATGGCGTTGAGCGCCGCGCCTGCGCGGCTCACCGCGGAACCGATCGCGTCTGTCACGCGATTGGACGGAAGACTTCGTCGCATGGCCCTGCCGAAAGTTTCGTCGAAGAGCGTGGCCGTCAACCCCAACACTGCGGCAGCCAGCGCGGCCAGCACGGCGTTCGTGAGCAAGATGCCGGGGTCGAGCGAAACTTTGCCGGGCGTGGGAATCGCCGCGGCAACGGCGGTCAATCCGGCCTTGGTTTCGATGGCGGCGGCGATCAGC
>JBOGUH010000386.1:0-1955 GCA_050695975.1 Anaerolineae bacterium | reverse complement strand
GCGCTGGACGATGCGACCGGCGTCCAGCACGAGTATCTGATCGGCGCGCTTGACCGTCGTCAGCCGCTGCGCGATGACGAACGTCGTGCGGTCTTTCATCAACTCGGCCAGCGCCTGTTGGATGGCGTATTCGGTCTGCGTATCGACCGACGACATCGAATCGTCGAGGATCAGGATGCGCGGATTCATGAGCAGGGCGCGGGCGATGGCCACGCGCTGGCGCTGCCCGCCCGACAGCGTGACGCCTTTCTCGCCGACGACCGTGTCGTAACCGTCAGGGAAGGCTGTGATGAAGTCGTGTGCGCGGGCGGCCGTCGCCGCAGCGACGATCTCCGCCTCCGTCGTGTCGGCGCGCCCGAAGGCGATGTTGTCGCGGATCGACATCGAGAACAGGATCGATTCTTGCAGGACGATTCCAATTTGGGATCGGAGAGATCGGAGATTGGCCTGCCGCACGTCGACGCCGTCAACGCACACCATGCCTGACGTCACGTCGTAGAAACGGGGAATCAGGTTGATGATTGTCGACTTGCCCGAGCCGGTCGGGCCGATCAATGCCACGACCTGATCGGGCTCGGCCACGAACGACACGTCCTGCAAAGCGGCGCGCACCTGATCGTGCCCGCCCCCGTCCGGCTGCGCGCCGGCCGGCGCAGGCGGGCGCCGATAAGCGAAGGTGACACGATCGAACTCGACACGGCCACGCAGGGGCGGAAGCACGATCGCAGCGGGCCGGTCGGCGATGGCGATCGGCTCGTCGAGGACTTCAAACAGCCGCACGGCGGACGCCGCCGCTTCGCCGAGCATGTTGACGATGTACCCCATGCGCTGAACCGGCTGGGCCAGCAGCAGCACGTACGAGTTGAACGCGACCAGCGCGCCCAGCGTCAGCTCGCCGGCGATCACGAGTTGCCCGCCGAAGCCGATCAGCAGCGCGAACGACGCGACGATAAACATCGACATGATTGGCATCGCGCTGCCCCAGTAGTGGATCGTCACGATGCGGCTGTCGTAAAGTTCGCGATTGCCGACGGCGAAACGCGCCTCCTGGTCCGGCTCGCGCGCGAAGGCCTTCACCACCTGCACGCCGCTCAACGTCTCCTGCAGGATCGTGCTCAAGCGGGCCAGCGCCTGATCGATGCGGGTGAAGTACGGCGAGATGATCACGCCGAAGCGGATCGTGTAGATCAGCAGGAACGGGATCGGGATCAGCACGATCAGCGTCAGGCGCACGTTGGTCGCGAATAAGATCAGCAGGATGCCGCCGAACAGCAGCGCGACGTTGATCAAATCGACCAGCGCAAATCCGACGAAGCGCTGCACGTTGCTGACGTCCTCGGTGCAGCGCGCCAGCAGCTGGCCGGTCTGCGAATGGTCGTGGAAGGCAAACGGCAGCCGCTGGATGTGCTCGTACAACGCGTTGCGGACATCGTAGGCCAGGCGGTGGCTGAGCCATTCGGCCTCGTAGCGCTGGACGAAGTTGAGCAGCGAGCGGGCAAACCCGATCCCGATCAGCGCCAGACCGACCGCCGCGATCAGGCCGGCGTCGCCCCGCGCCAAACCGAGATCGATGGCGTCCTGGATCAGGCGCGGCACGATCAAACTCAGCAGCGTGATGGCGATCAGGCTGACCGTGGCAGTGACGATACGAAGCCAGTACGGCTTAGAAAAGGAGAACAGCCGAATGAGAGAATGCATACTACTTTATGAGCGTTGAACGCTGAAGCGTGACAACGTTGAACGTTACCTGTCCGGTCAGCCCGACCGCCGAGAGCGCCGCCGCGCCTGGATGGCCGGCAATGTACAGAATAACACGCCAGGCCATCACTGATCTAGTTCACAAAAACAAACGGGGCTGGATGTACGACGCCGGCACAAAAAAAGGCGCGGACGATATCGCCCGCGCCTCGGTACTTTGAGTTCTACGGCCACCACGCATTGCAGCCAGGTGGGGC
>JBOGUH010000385.1:0-4115 GCA_050695975.1 Anaerolineae bacterium | reverse complement strand
GTCCCCGACCGAAGGGAGTGGGGAGCGAAGCCTGCCCTGCGAAGTCCCCGACCGAAGCCTGCCCTGAGCGTAGCCGAAGGGGGAGTGGGGAGCGGAGCCGAAGGGTCGAAGGGTCGAAGGATGCGCTCGCAGCAGGTCCATCAACTCACCCAGCGTTTCCTCGCCTTCGCCGAGCAAGATATAGTCCGCACCATGGTCGAAGTATTTGAGCGAGTGATCGGTCGCATCGGCGCCACATAGGATTACGCTGCATCCGCGCGCCTTCGCCATCTCGATCATCGTGAAGGCGGCTTGGCGCATGCGCAGCAGGCACATCTTGCTCAGGTAGTTGAAATTGTCTTCGAACAGGATGGCGTACTGCGGCGTGCGCCGATCGAGCGCGTTGGCCCACTCCTGCTCGGAGTCGGCCAGCATCGCATCGAACAGCGCCACGTCCCAGCCGCGCGCGCGCAGATATGACGCCGCATACAGCGTGCCGAGCGGCGGGTACGGCTGCATCGCCGCGTAGAGTTTGGGATCGAAACGCAGGTAATAAGATTGGCCAAAGAGGACTTGCGCCATAAGCGCCTCCCAACAATGTAATTACGTTTCACTCCACGTTTCCAGCGCCGCCAGAGACGGCGACTGGAGCCTTTTGGAGCGGCGTCGTTTCACGCTTTGCGGCTTACTTGCTCGGAGTCGGCGATCTCGAACTGCGCCAGCCGCTCGGCGTAGAGATGCATCACCGGCGCGCCATAGTCGTTGAAATGACCTTTGACGTGATCGCGGTCCAGAATCGCGTTTGACGCCGCCGTAATCTTCGGCCCAAATTTGCGCTGCTTGCGGCGCATCTCCCATTCTTCCAGCGCATCGCCCAGCCGGCCACCCAACAACCATTCGCCGATGCGCTTGACGGCCCGGCCGATCGGCCCGGATCGGACTTCGAGGTCTTCCCGCATAGGCGAGTAGGCGTTGGGCATATACGCGTAGACCCACGCATTCGCTTGGCGCATGCGATCGTACACAGCAAGCCCGTACAACGGCGCCATCTGGGCGAACTCATGCGCCGTGAACAGATCGCGCGTTTCGATCGCCAAGGCGTCTTCGGTGATGACGTAGTTGGGGCAGAGCGTGTCGCCCAGCAGTTTGCCGGCGAAGACCAGCCCGACCGCAAACAGGCGTGCTGTCCAGACCCGGCCGCGCGCCGTGACGATCAACACGTCGATGTCGTCGCCCGCAGCCGAGTTCTCCATCGCCAGCGCGCCGGTCACGGCGACCATGCGCACGAACGGCAGCACGGCCAGGACACGGACAAAGCGTCGGGCGCGGATCCAGATTTGGGCCGAGGAAGACTGGCGGGCATGGCGCTGCGCGACAATCGACTCGCGCTGGCAGGCAACGACGTAACCGTCGACCTGCTTCAGGTGGCCGTTGAGGTAGCGCGGCGCATCGAGGCACGCACGGATCGTCTCGACGTCGGCCTTGACGCGAATCAGGTAATGCGCGATTTCGTTGCGCGTGAGCGGGTAATCGAAGAGATCGGAATAGAGGACAGTTTCGAGAATGGCGGCTTCGATCTCGCGACGGCGAACGGCTTCCTCCGACATCAACTGCGCTTCCCCCCTTTGGATGCCGAATAGTACCTTGAATGCAGACGGCTGTCAATTTGGCTAGACCCGAGGCACATGCTAAGATGAGGGCATGTGGTCGGCGCTCTCAACCAGGCAACGCAACCTCTTGATCGGGCTGGCGGTCGCCAACCTGTTCTTGCTGACCGCGATGGGCGCGCTGCTCCTGGCGCCCGAGCCTCAACCGATCGCGATCATGACGCCCCCGGCGCTCGACACCCGCATCGTGTGCCGATCCGCGGCCGCTCGCGCCCTGGCCGATCGCGACGTGGCCGGAACGGTTGCCATCCGCGCCGACGGCTCGATCGACTTCGCCGTGAGCAGCGACGATCCTGCCGACGCGTGGGACGCCTTCGCCGCGTCGGCCGAGCTGCCGGCGCAAGACTGCGGGCCTTACGATCCGATCCGCATCGACGTGCCCGATCCCTCTCTCACGCCCAACCTGCGGCTGGTCGTCGAAGCGCGCTGGGCCGACGTCAAAGCCTGGTCGCTGGGCCAGATCGACGACGAGGCGTTGAGCAGCCGCACCATCCGATCGATCTACGTGATCGGCTCCTTACCCGCCCGACCCTGACACGATCGAGACTTGTGCGAGGACCTGTGCGAGGCGTCTCTCGAAGATCCCCGTAGCGTAGCGGAGGGGACAGACGCCGACTTCACTGCACCAGACCCGACACGATCAAGAACGCGCCTAATCCCATGAACACCCCGACCGACACCCATCTGCCGCTCGGTCACGGATCGCTGCAATCCCGCATAAAGCCGCAGTTGAGGCAGACGATCTTGCAGTGCCGCTCCTCCGTCGGCCCGCCGCACACCCAACACACGCTGTCGTCATCCTGCTGCAGCCCGGTTTCGGTCGGTGTCGCATCCGGTTCAGCCATGATGCGCATGGTAACACAGTTTGAAGTTGCTTGACAAGGTTATCTGACTTATACTTTCATCGGTATCATCTTCCTCGTGGTGGCCTACAATCTGAGCCGCAGCAAGTAGACGGATGGCGCTGGGGCGCGGCCCAGCAGTGGAGGCCATGCGGGAGGGCGTCATGATCTTCTCTCGCCAACGCCTGGAACAGATCGAGAACGAGACACTCGCGCCCTACGGCATGCGCAGCCGCAACTCGCGCGGGCGTGTCTACCTCGAGGACGAGCATCCCTATCGCACCGCCTACCAGCGCGATCGCGATCGCATCGTTCACACCACCGCCTTTCGCCGGCTGAAACACAAGACGCAAGTCTTCGTCGTCAGCGAAGGCGACTACTACCGCACGCGGCTGACGCACACACTCGAAGTGGCACAGATCGGGCGGACGATCGCGCGCGCGCTGGGCGCGAACGAAGACCTGACCGAAGCGATCTGCCTGGCCCACGACATCGGCCATCCGCCGTTCGGCCACTCCGGCGAGCGCGCCCTGGCACAGTTGATGGCCGAGCACGGCGGCTTCGATCACAACAGGCAAGCGCTGCGCATCGTCGAGACGCTCGAACGGCGCTACCCGGAATGGCCTGGCCTCAACCTAACGTACGAGCTGCGCGAGGGCATCGTCAAACACGAGACCGAGTACGACGTGGCCTCCGCCGAGCGATTCGATCCCGACACACGCGGCCTGCTCGAAGCGCAGATCGCCAATGCCGCCGACGAGATCGCGTTCAACGCGCACGATCTCGACGACGGGCTGCGCGCCGGGTTGTTCACCCCGCGCGACCTGGACGGGCTCGAACTCTGGGAAACGGTCAAGGCGAGCGTGGGCTGGGACGGGGCAGACTTCGACGATTTGTGGCGGCACCGGCTGATCCGCCGGCTGATCGGCCTGGAGGTGACTGACGTGATCATGGCCACGTCCAAACGATTGCAGGCAGCCGACGCGAACTCGGTCGAGCACTTGCGCGCGCTCGATCACAACCTTATCGGTTTCAGCGAGGAGATGCAAGCGCGCAACCGGCCGCACAAGGACTTCCTGTACCGCAAGATGTACCAGCATTACCGTGTGCTGCGCATGCAAGTCAAGGCCGATCGGCTGCTGCAGCAGCTGTTCGAAGCGTACGCCGGCGAGCCTCGGCAGATGCCCGCGACGACGCAGGCGCGCATCGATCAGGTCGGGCTGCATCGCGCCGTGTGCGACTACATCGCCGGGATGACCGACTCGTTTGCGCTGGACGAGCATCAGAAACTATTCGACCCGGCTGAGAGGGTGTAGAGTTGGAGATTGGAGGTTGGAGGTTGGAGATTGGAGAAGGGCTAATCTAACGGGCTACGGACGGCGAGGCCACCCCGGTTGAGGACGTGAGTGTAGACCTGCCCTGAGCCATGTCCTGAGCGAAGCCGAAGGAGCAGCCGAAGGGTCATCGTGGTCTTCACGTCCCTTCGGCAGTCCTTCGACAGGCTCAGGATGCAGCTCAGGGCAGGCTTTGTGGCCGAGGAGTTCCTGGACGGTGCCGCGAAGCGTGTCGTAATTGGCCAGGAGCAGATGCGTAGCGAACGAATGACGAAAGAGCCTGCCCTGAGCGC
>JBOGUH010000384.1:0-7459 GCA_050695975.1 Anaerolineae bacterium | reverse complement strand
GCGCCGAGCCGGCGATGGAAGAAAGCGCCATCTTCGACGCCGTGGTGGACATCGTCGTCAAGGGCGACTACGATTACTACATCTACGACCTGGTGCCGCTCGGCCACGCGCTGTATTACCTGAGCATGGCCAAGGTGTACGACGAGTGGATCAACCGCATCACTAAGCTGCGTGAGGATATGCGCGAGTACGAAGAGATGGTGGCGCGTCTCAAGCAGGAGAAGGAGACCGAAGAAGATCAAATCCTGACTGAGCTAACGTACATCAAAAACCGTATCAACGCGTCCAGCCGTATCCTGACCGATCGCGCCAAGACGGCGTTTTTCTTCGTGGTGGTGCCTGAACAGATGATCATCCTCGACACGCAGAAAGCGGCCAAGCTCTTCGCCGCGTTCGACGTGCCGATCGCCGGCTACGTCGTCAACCGGGTGGTGCCGCGCGAACTGCTGGGGCAGGACATTCCGGCCTATCTCAGGAACCGGATCGAGATGCAGGACAAATACCTGGCCCAAATCAAGGCTGACCTGGGTGATCAGGTGCGGGCGCACGTGCCCGAACTGGAGCGCGACGTGACCGGGCTGCCGATGATCGAGAAACTGGCCGGCATCATGTACGGGGACGGCAGGTAGTCAGCCCATGCGGTTCAGCTCGGAACTTGACTGATGGCCTTGCTTGCGCCAGTCCAATAGGAGCCTTCGATGCCGCTCGTCCGTATCTCGCTTCGCGAAGGTAAGTCCGCCGATTATCGCCGGGCGATTGGCGATGCTGTTCATCGCGCGATGGTCGAAACGATCAACGTTCCGGCGGCCGATCGGTTTCAAGTGATCACCGAGCATTCGCCGGACAACCTGATCTACGACCCCGGTTATTTGAACATCGATCGCAGTGACGATGTCGTGTTCGTGCAAATCACGCTCAACGCCGGGCGCACGACGGAGCAAAAGAAGGCGTTGTATGCCCGGATCGCAGAGCGGCTAGCAGAGAACCCCGGCATGCGGCCTCAAGATGTGCTGATCCATTTGGTGGAAGTCGCTCGCGAGAATTGGTCTTTCGGTAATGGGGAAGCGCAGTATGCGTGATCCGTGGTATCTGGCGAGAGTAAGCCACAAGCGATAAGAGAGGAAAAGATGCCCCAAATTGAAACTTCCATGCGCGACTACTTCCAGGCGCACCCCAATCTCAAGTACATCTTCTTCGGCGGCAAAGGCGGTGTGGGCAAGACCGTCTCGGCCGGCGTCACCGCGCAATGGCTGGCCAAGCAAGGCAGGCGCACCCTGCTGGCTTCTACCAACCCGGTCCACAGTTTGTCTGGCCTGCTCGGTCAGGACGTTTTCGGCAAGCACGCGCCCGTGACCGGCGTGCCGAACTTGTGGGCTTACGAGATCGACACCAAGGACACGATCGAACGCAGCAAGGTAGAGATTAAAGATAAGATTCAATGGTTTCTCAAGTTTGCCGACATCTCCACCAAGGCCGACGACTTCGTCGAATCGGCCACCATGAATCCAGCCTTCGAAGAGTCGGCCATGTTTGAGAACATGATCGACCTGATGTTTAAGGCCGAGTACGACGTCTACGTCTTCGACACCGCGCCGACGGCCAACGCGCGGCGGCTGCTGGGCATGTCCAAAGTTTATTCGCTGTGGGTCAACAAAATGCTGAAGAGCCGCGAAGAGGCTCGCAGCCTGCGCGAGATGCTGTCCTTCACCAAGAAGAAAGAGGCCGATCCGCTGATGGACTACCTGATCTCATTCCGCGATCGGATGGGACACGCTCGGGTGCTGCTCACCGATCCGGCGCAGACGGCTTTCTTTTTCGTCACGCTGCCGGAGGCCCTGCCCATCGCCGTCATCACCCGATTCATCGGTTGGTTCCACGAATTCGGCATCCCGGTGGGCGGCGTCCTCGTCAACATGCTGATCGACAAGGCGCAGGTGAGAGCGGATTCGCCCGAGTTTGTCCGCAACCGCGTGTCGATGCAAGACCGCTACATGGACGACATCTGGCAGAAATTCGACGGGATGGTACGGGCGACGGTGCCGCTGTACGAGACCGAAGTGCGCGGCACGCCGTCATTAGCGCGCATGGGCGAAGCGGTGTTCGCGTGAACCCGTCAAACGTGAAACGTGACGCGTAAACCTTCATCCTTCGCTGCACGTTTCACGCATCACGTTTTAGGCATGATGCCCGGAGCCCTCGAACGTCTTAACCGAACGCTCGCCGAAATCCTCTACGGTATGGCCGTGCACGATCAAGTGCGCGCGCTGGCCCGGCAGCGCGGCAGCCTGGAGCATCTTTTCGTGCTGATCAGTTTCGGCGACCTGCTGGGCGTGCCGATCCTGCCCCCGTATTATAGCCTCCGTCTACTGCCCTTCGTCGTCCCGCTGATCAACAACTGGCGCCGGCGCATGCTGCGCGAGCGCGACCTGATCGACTCGATGTTCTAGAAGAAAAACCTTCCGAAGGTTTGCAACCTCCGGAAGGTTGATTATTCGTTTATCCGTTCAGAATCTGTGGCTTCGATCGGCTCGCGCCCATAGAGCTCGACCATCTCACGCAGGCGGCTGCCATGCCCGTCGTTGAGCATGCCCGGCGTGAAACGCCAACCCCAGTTGCCGGACGGGCGACCCGGATAATTCATGCGCGCCTCGCTGCCCAGTCCAAGCACATCCTGTAACGGGACGATCACCGTGTCGGCGACCGAGCTCATCGCCGCACGGATGAGGTCCCATGCGAAATCTGCGCCGTTGCGCGCCAGGTAGCGCTGTGCGAAGGACTTCTCTTCGGGTGAAGCGGTGCTGAACCAGCCTCGGCTGGTGTCGTTATCGTGTGTGCCCGTGTACACGACGTAGTTTTGGGTGTAGTTGTGTGGCAGGAAGGGGTTGTCGGGGCCGGTGAACGCGAACTGGATGGTCTTCATGCCGGGGAATTCGAATTTATCGCGTAATGCCTCGACCTGCGGCGTGACCACGCCGAGGTCTTCGGCGATGATCGGCAGTTTGCCCAATACAGCTTCGACCGCGTGGAAGATCGCCGCACCGGGGCCAGGCACCCAGCGCCCATTTTCAGCCGTCTCCTCGCCGGCCGGCACTTCCCAGTAACGCGTAAAGCCAATGAAGTGATCGAGCCGCACGATGTCCACCTGCGACAGCGTCGCGCGGAAGCGATCGATCCACCAGGCATAGCCCTGTCGCGCGAGCGCGTCCCAGCGATACAGGGGATTGCCCCACAACTGGCCGGTCTCGGTGAACATGTCCGGCGGCACGCCGGCGACGACCGTCGGCTGGCCGCGATCGTCCAGGAAAAACAGGTCGGGGTGCGACCACACGTCGGCGCTGTCGTACGCGACGAAAATGGGGATGTCGCCGATGATCCGAATGCCGCGATCGTTCGCGTACTGCTTGACGGCCGTCCACTGGCGGAAAAATAGGAACTGAAGGAACTTATGGGCGAAGACCGTTTCGGCGAGCGCCTCGCTCCAGCGCCCGATCGCCTCGGGCGTTCGCTTGACGATGCCGCTTTCCCAGCTGCTCCACACCGTGCCGCTGTGCGCGTCTTTGAGCGCCATGAACAGCGCGAAGTCATCCAGCCAGCCGGCAGCGTCTTGGCAGAACACATCGAATGCCGCCGCTAGCGATCCGCTCGTGCCCGACTTGAATCGCTGCGCGGCCCGATGCAGCAGATCGAACCTGAACGGGATCACGTCGCCGTAATTCACGCAGTCGGCCGGAAAGTTCGGTACGTCGCGCACGTCGTCGCGGGTGAGCAGGCCGTCCTCGATCAGTTTGTCGGGACTGACCAGCAGTGGGTTGCCGGCGAAGGCCGAGAAGCATTGGTAGGGCGAGTCACCGTAGCCGGTGGGGCCAAGCGGCAACACTTGCCACAGGCGCTGTTTGGCGCTGGTGAGAAAATCGACGAAACGATATGCCTCGTCGCCCAGATCGCCGATGCCGTATCGGCCTGGCAGCGAAGTCGGGTGCAGTAGGATACCACTGGAGCGTGGAAATCTCAATTTGGCTCCTTAAGATCGAGGTTTAGGTTTCCAGCACGTCGCACATCGTATATCGCAAACACTGTCGCGCCAACCCCCACTCCAACCTCCAACTTCCAGCCTCCAACCTCCAATCTCTAACTCCCAATTGCCGCCGCAAACTCACTGAGCACCATCGCGGTCGCGCCCCACACCTTATGCGGACCGATCTGAAAAAACGGCACTTCGATTTCGACACCTCGCAGCATCCACATCTCGCGCCGCACGATGGCCGGATCGAAGAGCGCCGCGAGCGGCGCTTCGATCAGCTCGGCCACTTCGCGGTGCATCACGGCGAAGTGCGGTCGATCAGGCAGAGCGGCGACGTAAGGCGTGATCAGGAATCCGGTCGGTGGGATGTACACCGGTGAGAGCACGCCCAGCACCGCCGCGGCGTCGATCGCCACGCCGACCTCCTCGCGCGTTTCGCGCAGCGCCGTGTCGAGCAGCGACTCGCCGTCTTCCTGCTGGCCGCCCGGCAGCGAGATCTGCCCTTTGTGTTTGTCCACACCATCCGTTCGCCGCGTGAGCAAGAAGTGAAGCGCTCCGTCGCGGGGATATACCACGATCAAAACGCCCGCCGGTCGAGCATCGGCGGGCGGGGCCTGATACAGCTGCTCGATGCGAGAGGGCGGCGCCAGCCGCACCTGCGCGGTCACGCCGGGCAGTGGTCGCGTCAGCGCCAGGCGGATGTCGTCAACCGTCAGTCCATTTATCATCATCTCGCTAGCCGCCTGACCAACGAACCGGCTGCCCAACTGGCTGACTACCCGACTAACTTGTAACCGACACTCGCCACCGTCTCGATCTGCGCCGAGCTCCCGGCGATCTTCTTGCGCAGGTGCGCCACGTGCACGTCGACGGTGCGCGTCTGCCCGGCGAAGTCGTAGCCCCAGGCGAGCTCCAGCAGTTTCTCGCGGCTCAGCACGATGCCTCTGTTCTCGGCCAGCGTGCGCAGACACTCGAATTCCTTTGCCCTCAGATCGACGATCCGCTCGCCGACGTGCACTTCACGCCGCGCCGGATCGATCATTAGATCGCCGACGCGGATCGTCTGTGCCGGCGCGCCAGCCCGCTCGGCGCGGCGCAGAATCGCTTTGATGCGCGCCACCAGTTCGCGCGGGTTGAACGGCTTGGTCATGTAATCGTCGGCGCCCAGTTCCAGCCCGACGATCTTATCCACATCGTCGTCGCGCGCCGTCAGCATGATGATCGGCACATCGCGCTGATCGCTCGCGCGCACGCGGCGGCACACTTCCCAGCCGTCGACCACCGGCAGCATCAAGTCGAGCACCATGAGCGTCGGCTTGAGCGCGGCGACTTTGTCCAGCGCCGTCTGGCCGTCGCCGGCCGACTCGACGCGGTAGCCTTCCTGCGTCAGGTACAGCCTTGCCAGCTCGACGATATTCGCTTCGTCGTCCACGACCAGGATCGTTTCCTTCATCGCCTGTCGCTTATCGCATATCGCTCATCGCGCATCGTTTACCCGAATCTCCAATCACTAACTTCACTCAGCATTCTGCGATCGCCTCGATCTCCACTAATGCACCCAGCGGCAGCGCGGCGACCTGCACTGTGCTGCGCGCTGGGGGATTCGCCGGAAAGAACTCGGCGTACACGGCGTTCATGGCCGAGAATTTGCTCAGGTCGGACATGAATACGGTCGTCTTGATCACGCGATCAATGGAGGTGCCCGCTGCTTCCAGGATCGCCTTGACGTTGTTGAGCGCCTGGCGGGTCTGCTCAGCCACACCGCCTTCGATCAGTTTGCCGATGGCCGGGTCGATCGGCACCTGACCGGCGGTGTAGACCAGTGCTCCGGCGCGAATGGCCTGGGAATACGGGCCAATCGCCTTTGGCGCGGCATCGGTCTGGATCGCGCTGCGGGTCGATTTCTGGGTGGCCCGTGTTGGGCGCCGCCGCGCGGCCGGCTTCTTTAGCGTGGGTTTGCGAGTTGCCACGATTCACCTCGGCAGTCGAGTGTGGCGATTCTACAGCGGCCTGGTGTGTATGTCAACATCTTCCAAACTTTCTACTCCGGTATTGCCTGCAACACCTCGATCAGCGTTGACACTTCGTCGAGTGTGTTGTAGTGCGCCGCGCCGACGCGCACCATCCCGCCCGACTTCTGCAAGTCCAGCCGCTCCATGATCGCCAACGCGTAGTAGTTGCCATCCCACACGTAGATGCCGTGCCCGGCCAGGTACTCCGCGATCGCACGTGGCGATTTGCCTTGCATCGTGAACGACACCGTCGGCACGCGTCGATCCAGCCGATCGCGATCGGTGATGCCCCAAATCTTCAGCCCGTCGATCGTCGACAGGCCTTCGATGAACGCGCGGCTCAAGTCCTTCTCGTACTCCTTGATCGCCATCATCGCCGTTCGCAACCGCTCGCGCCTGTTTTCCGGCCTTCGTTCCGCAAACTGCTCCCCCAGCCACTCAAAATACTTTAGGGCGCCCAGTGTTCCGGCGATGCCTTCGTGGTTTTGCGTGCCGGTCTCAAACTTGCCGGGTGGCTGGTCGTCCGCCGGGCGCACTTTGTACGCTTGAAGCCGATCGAGTAGATCGTACCGGCCATACATCGCGCCGACGTGCGGCCCGAAGAACTTGTATGCCGAGCAGGCCAGCAGGTCGCAGCCGAGATTGGTCACATCGATTGGGCCGTGCGGCGCATACTGCACTGCGTCGATGAAGGTCAATGCCCCGACCGCGTGCGCCATACCCACTATCGTCTTCACATCATTGATCGTCCCAACCGCGTTCGAGGCGTACCCCACCGCCACGACCTTCGTCCGTTCGCTGATCGCCGCTTCGAGCGAACCCATGTCGAGTGTGCAGTCGCCGGGATGGATATCGGCCCACTTCACAATCGCGCCGCGCTCTTCCAACGCTAGCCAGGGCGCGATGTTGGCGTCGTGGTCGAGCCGCGTCACGACGATCTCGTCGCCGGGCTTTAGCGTGCGACCTATAGAGCGACTGATGGCAAAGGTGAGCGTCGTCATGTTCGGGCCGAAGACGATCTCGTCGGGCGAGGCCGCGCCGAGGAAGTCGGCCATCGCCGTGTGCGCCTCGCGCAGCAGCGCGTCGGAGCGGATGCTCGTGGCGAACGCGCCGCCGTGATTCGCATTGTGATGCAGGTAGTAGTCACTTACGGCGTCGATCACGTGACGGGCGACCTGCGTGCCGCCGGGGTTGTCGACGAAGATTGGCGTGCGATCGCCGTCCGTCTGCGACAGCGAGGGAAAATGCGATCGGATTGCATTCACATCAAACAGGGGGGACATTGCGTCTCCTGATCGGGCGGGATAAGTCAGTATAGCATGTGCCGCAAGTCAAGCTGCCAGAGAGGTCTAGTGCCTTGACTAATAGGTTTTGCGTAGTTCCCGCCGCAGTTGCACTGCGGCGGGTGGCAGCCCGCCCTGGCTTG
>JBOGUH010000383.1:0-3340 GCA_050695975.1 Anaerolineae bacterium | reverse complement strand
GAAGGCGCGATCGTGGCCTACGCGGTGAATGAGCTGCTCAAGGGCGCCCTCGTCGTCGGGCCGGGTTATCCGGCCATCGCCGCGCGGTTGGTGAAAGACGGCGCTCAACCGATCGCGCAGGGCGCACTCACGCTGCGCCTCGGCGTAGCGTTGTATGACCGGCCATTCTTTTTCATTCCCCACTCGATTATTGACGAAACCGGCGCGTCGATCCAGGGTGAAGTGGTATTCGACTGGCTGCGCGACACAGCCTACGACATGCCGCGCTCGGAAGTATTCGGCGTCACGGCGCGCGGCAAGGACGATCAGGTTTTCGCGCGCGATGTGGACGTGGAATCCAGCCCGATCGTCGTCGGTGGCCCGGAAGCGTCGCCGGTGTATGTCGTGACCCTGATTGGCGAGGCGCGCCTGCCGCCGAGGTTCGCAGCGGCGCTCAAGACGCTGGCCGTCGTGGACTTGCCCGAGGTTCGGAAGATCGTCGAGTCCGCGTAGCCCGGAAATTGATTTCCGAGCGGCCCCTGACGTACCCCGCCGCAAACGCAAAAGGAAACCGCTCTAGTTGCCCTCCTCGGGTATACCGCAGAATTGTCGACTGGTCCGCGACACAACAGCGAATTCGTTGCTTCCTCAATTCGCTGTTGTGTTTGGCCGGCGTGAAAAGCGACGGGCAGTCTTGCGCGATACTCGCCCTCCCCCTTGGCGTTGCCTTCGCGTTCAAATCTGAATAGAATCTTCGTGGGCATTTGTAAACTTCCATAGTCTCCAAGACTTCGGAAATCCGGAGGGCTCGATGCGATATCGAAGACGGCTCATCCTTGCGGTTCTTTTCGTAAGTGCGTGCGTATCTACGCCGACGGCTGCGCCCACCCCAGTGCCCACGCTCGCTGTCCTCACGCCCACCTCTGTACCAGCGACATCTGCTCCCATTTCCACTTCCGCGCCGACGCAACTTCCCGAACCAACTCCGACCGACAGGTTAGGCGGTACGTGGGAATCACGCGCCTCGATGATCACTGCGCGTTCCGAGATGCCGGCGGCTGTCTTGAATGGGCTAATTTACGTCCCTGGCGGCTTCGGTGGGGAGACGGCGTTTGAGGTGTACGATCCCGCGTCCGATACCTGGCGCCCGCTCGCGCCGCTGCCGGATGGGCGGCATCATCTCATGGCAGCCGCGCACGCCGGTCGGGTCTACGTCTTCGGCGGAGCGCGCTCACTGACCGACTGGCAGCCGACGGCAACAGCCTGGGCCTACGATTTGGGCTTGGACACATGGATCGAGCTGGCGCCGATGCCCGAGCCGCGCATGTCGGGCGCGGCCGTATCGCTTGGCGATTCCGTGTACGTCGTCGGCGGGGTGGGTGGCACGAGCGCGCTTCTGCGGTATGATCCGGCAGCCAATACGTGGACGACGCTGGCCGACCTCAACGAGCCGCGCGAGCACACGGCCGCGGTCGCTCTGAACGGAAAAATCTACGCGCTGGCCGGCCGCTGGGGTGGCGTCGGGGAGTTGACTTCAGTCGAAGTGTATGAACCGGAAACAGACACGTGGACGTCTGGGCCGTCGATGGCGGTCGCGCGCGGTGGCCTCGGCGCGGCAGTGCTGGGCGATCAGATCGTCGTCGTCGGTGGTGAGGTGGTGTTCTCGGGCCGTGAGACGCTCGACAGCGTCGAAGTATTCGATCCCGCGCTGGCCGCCTGGTCGTTCGCGCCGAGGCTGCCCGTGCCGCTGCACGGCGTTCCGGCAGTCGGTCTTGGCGATGGACTGTTTGTCCTCGGTGGTTCAGATCTTGCCGGGGCCATCGAGAATCGTGGACGAGTGTTGGTGTATCGGCCGTGACCGGACGCCCAACTGCGCGGATCTGGCGATTGCGCACATCTCTGTTGCTCGCCGACCGCGTCCCCGCGGTCGGCCCGTGAGGCCTGCCCTGCGAAGTCCCCGACCGAAGGGAGTGGGGAGCGAAGTCGAAGGGACGCGGGCCTGGAGCACTTGTGAATAATCACCAGTGCTGATCAGTTGGCGGTTCATGTATCCAGTGGTAGACTAATACACGACATCATTGTGCAGCGTGCCGTGTCGGTTGTCGTGGGACAAGCGGTGCGAGGTCGATCATGATCAAGGTATCTTATCGCGATAAAAAGTGGGAACTTCCCGGCAATATCACCGTGCGTGACTTGATCCTCAACGTGGGATTGGATCCCGCGATTGTTCTGGCGGTCAAAGACGGCGAACTGGTCAATGACAAGACAGTGCTTGGTGAGGAAGACGACATCAGGCTCATCGCCGTGATTTCGGGCGGGTAACGAGTCGGCGAACCCCGCGTGGCGGGGCGCAAGCAGTCAGCGAGTCAACGAGTCACGGGAAACCACATGCGATCCTACAAGTACCTCTCCTGGGTCACGGCGATCTTTGTCACCTGTCTGATCGTCGCGAACATCATCGCGGTCAAGTTGATCCAGATCACGTTACCCTTGCTGGGGCCGGTCGTTCTGCCAGCGGCGGTGATCATCTTCCCCATCTCGTACATCTTTGTCGATGTGCTGACCGAGGTGTACGGCTACGCTCGCGCCAGGCAAGTCATCTGGATCGGATTCGCCTGCAACCTGCTGGCCGTCGCCGCGATCGCCATAAGCGGGGCGCTGCCGCCCGCGTCCTTTTGGGCGCCGAACCAGTCTGCCTACGAGTCGATTCTCGGTTTCACGCCGCGCCTGCTGGTTGCTTCATTCATCGCATACCTGGTCGGCGAGTTCCTCAACTCGTTCGTGCTGGCGCGCATGAAGGTGGCGACCAACGGCCGGCGCCTGTGGGCGCGCACGATCGGCAGCACGCTCATCGGACAGCTAGCCGACTCGTTTGTGTTCATCACCTTGGGACTTGTTCAAGTCACTTCGCTGCCCCCTGCACTGCAGGGCACGCTTCCGCCGGAGGCGCTGCCTGGCGCGATCACGGCGCAATGGCTGTTCAAGAGCGCCTACGAAGCGATCGCCACGCCGCTCACTTACCTTGTCGTCAATCGGCTCAAGCGCGCCGAGAGTGAAGACGTGTTCGACCGTGACACCGATTTCAATCCGTTTGCATTTACCGTAGAAACGTCAGGTAGCAATCCCCCGAAGTCCTCTGTGAACTGATAGGCTACGATCCGGGCCTTCTGGTTCATCCGTGTGCCGTATTTCTCTAGCCGAATGGATGCCAGCACAAAGATGAATCTCAGCAACTGCGCCAACTGCCCCGGCGCGCGCTCAAACATGTTCCACAACTCGCCTTCGATGTCGGCGCTCAACCGCTCGATAGCCCCGCGAAACTCTGCCTCGATCTCGACCCTCTGCTGCAAGTCGTCGATCT
>JBOGUH010000382.1:0-5314 GCA_050695975.1 Anaerolineae bacterium | reverse complement strand
GTGTCGGCACGGGCGATGACGGGATCGTCGGTGGTGCGAAGGGGAAAGCAGTGGCCGGGCGGGATCGAGATCGGTGTGACGGACACCGGGGCGGGCATCCCACCCGAAGACTTATCGCGAATCTTTGAGCGGTTCTACCAGGTCGACAAGTCGCGGTCGCGATCGGCATCGGGCGGCAGTCTAGGGTTGGGGCTGGCGATTGCGAAAGAGATCGTGACCGCGCATGGCGGATCGATCCACGCCGAGAGCGTGACCGGGCTGGGAACGAAGTTCGTCGTGCGGCTGCCGATCGAGCGAGGCTAGAGGCAATACCATTCAAATAAGCGATGTTTCACCGCAGAGGCGCAAAGAGCGCTGAGAAAATCGAAATATCTCTGCGTCCTCAGCGTCTCGGCGGTGCGCTGTGTGCTTTTATTTGAACGGTATTGAGGCTAGAGGGTTTTCTAATGACGCGCGGCTTTATTAAGCCAGTTCGCGCACCTTTTCGGTCAACCAGACATTGACGAGCGTTTCGACAGAAACTCCACGAGCACGCGCTAACACCTGGATCGTTTCGCCCAATTCAGGCAGAAGCACAATAGCCACATGGTGTTCGCCCTGCTTGCGAAGCCTGACTTCGAACTCGACTTGATGAGTCAGGTCATCGTAGTCGGCTGTGCTATGGGAATCCCAAAACTCAGCGATCTCTTCCAGTGTCTCAAACTCGGGGACAGGATCACGAGCTTTTGTCTCGTCCATATCGTTTGCGCTCCTTGTCATCCATATCCCGGGCGCTAATGATCAGAGCCAGATTGCCCGGCTTGTGAATAAAGAACACTCTGTCCAGTTTTTCAACGACCAGGTCGAGCCAGATCAGGTCTTCGATGCGCATCAGAGCCCCTTGGTTTGGAATTATATCATGACATGGCACCCTGCGCACGCGGCGCTCAAATTTTGTCTGAATCCCTATACCAGTGTGTTGCGTGCGAGATTTCGGACATCGGTAGATGGCTGACAAACCCTCATCGGTTCACGGCATTCTCGTCGTGCACGGCGCGGGCGAGCAGAAGACCGGCCAGACGCGCGCATACTTCGAGCGCCATTTTGTGGACGCGCTGAAGCGAATGCTGCCGCGCGTGGAGATCGTCGTCGAGCACGACAACGCCGAATCGGCCACGCACGTGACGTGCGGGGATGAACGGTTTGTGATCAAAGAGGTGGCCTGGGAGACGCGCCTGGGCCGGCTGCCGTCGATCCGGCAGGTGCTGCGCTGGACGTGGCGCTGGGCGCGCCTCGGCTTCAGTGTGGCCTGGCGCAACTTCTTCCGCGGCCGGCACGCGTTCGATCGCTCGTATCGCGCCGAAGTGATCGCGTTCTGGCCGGGCGCGCTGACGTGGATCGTGATCGCGCTCAGCCCGGTCCTGCTGCTGTTCTCCTTGACACTGCTCGGCGTCTGGCTGGTCGCCGACACCATCCGCCTGACGTTCTTCCACCCGCCGCCGACGCCTGCCGGCCTGCGCCATACGTTCCTGTTCCGGTTCAAGCAGGCGATCATCGCCACGCTGCTGCTCGGCGGCGTACCGATTGTCGGTGTGATCGTCGCGCTGGCCGGGCGCATCCGCCGGCTATTCGGCCGCAGCGTCTTCGGCCCAACGTATCGATTCCTGCGGCTGGCCATCGTCGGGTTTGCCGGCGACCTGGTCGGGTACGTGTTCAGCTTTAGGCGCGCCAGGGGGGTGCGCGCTGAACTCGAAGGCGAGGTGAAACTGCTCGTCGAATTCGAGCACGTCGACGACGTGGCGATCTTTGCGCACTCGTTGGGGACGATCATCGCCTTCGAAGCCCTGGCCGGGACGCTGCCGGAAGCGCATCGGCGCAAGGTGCGGGTATTCGCCAGCGCCGGAACACCGCTCGACACGATTCGCTGGCTGCGCGCCGCATACGGCCGCGCCAACGCGCGTCGTTTCGAGATCGATGTAAGGCAGGCGCCCGCCGACTTTGTCTGGCTGAACTTCTGGACAGTAACCGATCCCATCCCGGCGTATGCTCCGCTCGGTATCTTCCCCTGGCCGTTTGAGGACGAGGCATTGGCGGCCCGGCCGATCAACGTGGCGATGCCGCCTCGCCTGCTCGGTCACGCATCGTACTGGCGCGACCTCGATGGGGTGTACAAACCCCTCATTGGTCAGATCGCCGCACCCGGCTCGCCGCTGGCCACCTACGCGCCCAGCCGGATGAAGAACCAGGCACGCACCGCATAGGGATGATCACCGGGCATTCAGGCACTTTCATCCCCGATTTCGTCCTTCCCTGCACAACCCTTGACGCTCCCTATCGGCGTTGATATAATTCCGACCAGTATCTACTTTTTCCGCGTTGGTTGACCCCAACGCGCCTAGTCCGCCGGATCCAAGCGAGGCAGTATGAACACCGGCGCCGAACTGCTCTTCCCACCGTACGCGATCCCCCATCTCAAAGACCTGCGTGGCCCGAGGTGGCGTAACCTGATTGAGCGCGTCTTGCGCCTGCGAGAAGATCATCCCGAGGCGCTGGCCCTGTCGTGGATGATGATGCGGCTGGACGGCTGCCGCACCTGTGAGGTGGATTCGTTCAAGGCGATGCATGGCTGTGTCGCCTGTGCGGTGCAGAACATCCGCCGCTTCAAGGGCAGCGACGGGGAGCTGCTCAAGATGTACAATGTCGCGCTAAAGGAAGTCAGGGCGTACATGGCGGAACAAAGGGAATTCCGGCACAATCAACTGGCGAGGGTTGACAGCGACTGAGGTTGTGGTAAACTGCTGGCTGACAACTGAATAATGCACTGCGCTCATCCAGAGAGGCGGAGGGACCGGCCCGATGAAGCCTCGGCAACCAAGTCTGGATGTTTGAGGCTGGATGTTAGAGGTTAGAAGTTGGATCGCGTGGTCTCCAACTTCCAACCTCCAAACTCCAACTTCCAGCATCCGACCCCGGTGCCAATTCCGGCAGAAGTAAATTCTGGGAGATGAGAGCAAGTTCTGCCATGCCGACTTGCCTCTTCAACCCGAAGGGGCTTTTTGTTGGTTGTTTAGAGATTGGAGATTCACTTTGAAAGTCATGCCCCATACCCAAAGACGCTACCTCGATGCGCTGGCCGATCACGTCGTTGTGTTCGACGGCGCGATGGGCACCAGTGTCCAGGCGTGCCACTTAGGCCCGATCGACTTCGGCGGCGAATCGCTGAACGGCTGCAACGACTACTTGGTGATCAGCAAGCCTGAGGTCATCCAGCAGATCCACGCCTCGTTCCTCGAAGTGGGCTGCGAGACGATCGAGACCGACACGTTCCGCTCGAACCGCATCACGATGAAGGAATACGCGCTGCAGGATCGCATCGTCGAGATCAACCAGGCGGCGGCGGCGCTGGCGCGGCAAGTAGCGGATCGATTCGAAAGGGAGACAAAGATTCCGCGCTTCGTCGCCGGCTCGATCGGCCCATCGGGCATGCTGCCCTCGTCCGACGATCCGGCACTAGGCAACATCCGCTTCGGCGAACTGGTGGACGTGTTCCGCGAGCAGTGCGTTGGGCTGATTCAGGGAGGCTGCGACTTGCTGCTGATCGAGACGCAGCAGGACATCCTGGAAACCAAAGCCGCCGTGCATGGCGCGTGGCGCGCGTTTGAAGAGACCGCCATTCGCATTCCGCTGCAAGCGCAGATCACGCTCGACACATCAGGCCGCATGCTGCTGGGCACCGACATCGCCGCCGCGCTGACGACGCTCGAAGCGCTCCCGGTCGTCGACGTGATCGGCCTGAACTGCTCCACCGGTCCCGACTACATGCGCGAGCCGGTGCGTTATCTCACCACGCACGCGCGCAAGCCGATCTCGGTGATCCCCAACGCCGGCCTGCCGCTCAACGTCGACGGCAACGCGGTGTACCCGATGAAGCCCGTGCCGCTGGCCGAGACGCTGGCGGAGTTCGTGACCGAGTTGGGCGTGAACGCGGTCGGCGGCTGCTGCGGCACGACACCGGAGCATCTTAAGGAAGTCATCGATCGCGTGCGTAACCTCACCCCCCGTCCCCCTCTCCTCAGAGGAGAAGGGGAGTCGGAGGGGGTGAGGTCTTACGCGCCGATGATCTCCTCGGCGATGCGCGCCATCCCGTTAGTCCAAGACCCGCCGCCGATGATCGTCGGCGAGCGCGTCAATTCGCAGGGCAGCCGCAAAGTCAAGCGGCTGCTGCTGGCCGACGATTATGACGGCATCCTCGATGTCGCGCGCGAGCAAGTCGAGGGCGGCGCGCACACGCTCGACGTGTGTGTCGCACTGACCGAGCGGCCGGACGAGGCCGAGCAAATGCGCCGCGTGGTGAAGAAATTGCAGATGAGCGTCGAAACACCGCTGATGCTCGACTCGACCGAAGCCGACGTGATCCAGGTCGCGCTCGAAACGAACCCCGGCCGCGCAATCATCAATTCGATCAACCTGGAACGCGGGCGCGAGCGGTGCGACGCGGTGCTGCCGCTGGCCGTCGCCCACGGCGCGGCGGTCATCGCACTGACGATCGACGAGAAGGGCATGGCCAAGACGGCCGATGCTAAACTCGGAGTGGCGCGGCGTATCTACGACATCGCCGTCGACGAGTATGGCTTACCGGCCGACGCGCTGATCTTCGACACGCTGACCTTCACGCTGGCGACGGGCGATCCGGAGATGGCCGGGTCGGCGATCGAGACGATCGAGGGCATTCGCAAGATCAAAGCCGAACTGCCCGGCGTATTGCTGTCGCTCGGCGTGAGCAACGTGTCGTTCGGGCTGTCGCCCGCCGCGCGCGCCGCGCTCAACAGCGTGTTCCTCTACCACTGCGTGCAGGCCGGCCTCGACATGGCGCTGGTGCATCCCAAGGACATCACACCGTACGCCGAGATCGACGAGACCGTGCGGTCGATGTGCGACGATCTGATCTTCAATCGCACCCCTGACGCGCTGACGAAATTCATCCAGCACTTTGAGAACGTCGGGACGCCCGATGCGGGCAAGACCGTCGAAGACCCGACCGCGGGCATGACGCCGGAGCAGAAGATTCACTGGATGATTTTGCACCGCAAGAAGGACGGCGTTGAGCCGCTGATCGACCAATCGATCGACGCTCACGGCGACACGCCAAACGACGGCGCGATCTGGACGCTCAACCACGTGCTGCTGCCGGCGATGAAGGAAGTCGGAGACAAGTTCGGCGCGGGTGAGTTGATCCTGCCGTTCGTGCTGCAATCGGCCGAGGTGATGAAGAAGGCCGTCGCTCATCTTGAGAAGTTCCTGGACAAGAAAGAGGGCGCGACGAAAGGCAAGGTCG
>JBOGUH010000381.1:0-2691 GCA_050695975.1 Anaerolineae bacterium | reverse complement strand
GTCGCAGGCCGCTTCCGAACCGAGGGGCAGAAAACAGAAACGCGCCACATCGTTGAGATGTGGCGCGCGGTCTTTGTGCGTTTATCCGCTAAACATCTGTTGCTTAGTACGCCGGTACGGGCTGTGTGACGCCGCCATCGCCGATCTGCCACGCGGCCATCACGACGTGCAGCTTCTGGAAGAAGCTCTTGTCCGGCAGCCCACCGCTGCCGTATTCCAGTTCCATCACTTTGGCGCGGATGCGCAGCGCCGCCGTCTCCAGAGTCACGACCGCGTAGTTCTGCGCCAGGGCAGCTTCGCCCTTCGGCGCGAGCTTGGCCCGCAGCGTAGCGTCGTGGAATGCGTGCTCGCTCATCAACACCGTCGTCACCGTGCGGATGTCATTCTTGTCGAACAGCCACACTTCGAACGCGGTGACCTTGTCGGGATCGCCGACGCCGATCGTCTCGCTGATGCCCATGCCGCATTCGCCCAGGAACGTCCCCTGCTCCGTCTCGATCGCGTTCGACATGTCGAAGCGATCGTCGCCCAACAGGTACGTCATATCGAACTGCTTGAGAGGCGTGGCCACCTCGTCGACCCAGGCCGTAGGCTGCGCCGACCTGACCATGGCCTGGCTCTTGGACGCCGGCCTGGATGCGCCCGGCCCGGGGACCGCCTGCGACTGCGCCGACTGGCTGACGCGCCGCACCAGCTGCAGGCTGACGAATGCGACGACGACGACGGCCAGCGCCACACCCACGATCGGCAGCAGGCCGCCGGTGATCGACACGCTGCCCCCGGTCGACCCGGCAGGCGCTTGCGCGCCGCTCTGTGATTGCGTCGCATTCAATGCGCTGAGCAAGGCCTGGTAGCGGCTGCCGCTTCCCGGCTCGGCCGCCAACTGGTTCACCTGAGCGACGAGGTCTGTGGTAGGCCAGCGTTCACCAATGCCCAGCGTCGTTAATTCGTCTGGCGTCACTGCCCCATCGGCGTAGGCGTAGGCCAGGGTTCGCAAGTAAAACGCCCGATACGACGGTTGTAGATCGACCGGCGCAGCATTCTTCCACTCCACCGGCGCAATCCCCCAACCCAGGACAATCCAACCGAATAAGGTACCCAACAGGAATACGATTAATAGGATCAACAGCTCCGTGCGGAGCGCTTTGAGCATAGGTATAGAAGCCTTTAATTGGGTGCCCAAGCCAACTTTAGCCATGCTGCCCCCTTTTTTGCGCAAGGTTCTGCGTCAAATGATTGGTCGCTTGTGGGCCTGGCTCAACACATCGACTCCGTCTTCCCTGACGATCACCAGATCCTCAATGCGCACACCGCCCCACCCCGGTAAGTATACACCAGGCTCGACAGTTAGTGTAGCGCCAGCCGGCAGCGGCTCGGTCGCCGATTTGCCTGCGCGTGGCGCTTCGTGAACCGCCAATCCCACGCCGTGGCCCAGTCCGTGTCCGAAGGCGTCGCCATAGTTCAACGCGCCGATCACGTCACGCGCCAGCGCGTCGGCCTGCACGCCGGTCAACCCGGCGCGGATTCCGTCGAGCGCCGTCTGCTGCGCGCGGCGCACCGCCTGGTATACCTCGGCGTACTTCGCATCGCCATTGCCCAGGCTCAGCGTGCGGGTCAGGTCCGAGCAGTAACCATCGATCACGACGCCAAAGTCGAGCAGGATCGGCTCGCCGCGTTGAATCGCGCGATCGCCCGCCCGGTGATGCGCCATCGCGCCGTTCGGGCCCGACGCGACGATGATCTCGAACGCCAGCGCGTCCGCGCCGTGTGTGCGCAAATAGACTTCGAGTTTCCAGGCTGCCTCGCGCTCGGTCATCCCCGGCTTGAGGATGCCGCATAGATAATCGAATCCGGCGTCGCCTAACGCCACCGCCTTGCGGATCGCTTCCACCTCATGCAGGTCCTTCACCGCGCGGATCGGCGCGACAGCGTTCTTGCTCGCGATCCATTCCACGCCGACGTTCGCATTCGTCCATATCGACAACTGATCGACGGTGACGGCTGCGCTCTCAAACCAGATGCGCTTCGGCTGTCCAACTTTCTCGACCAGCTCACCGGGGTGATCGTCCAGGCGCGTCGTGAGTGGCGCCAGTTCAAAATCGGGCGCCTGCTGTTTCGCCTGCTCCCAGTAGCGTGAATCGGTGGCGATGATCGCCCGATCCTTGGTGATGAACAGCGCACCCGCGCTGCCCGTGAAGCCGGACAGGTAGCGGCGATTCTCGGCTTGCGTCACCAGCAGCGAGTCGATGCCCAGCTCGTCGAATCGTCCGCGCAGTTTCGTCAGTCGTCCAGCATAATCGCCCATACTTCCACACCTCCCGCAGGCACCCGTACAGCGCGACGGAAGTACGCCGGCAGTTTGTCATTTCGAGCGGGCGAGACCCCTCCCCTTCACTTCGTTCAGGGTTGGGGTGACACTGGCGGCAAGCTTGGTCCGAAGTGTACTAACCACGGATTCGGTCACGGATTGCACGGACGGCGGATCAGTGACACTGGCGGCAGACTCAGTCCGAAGTGTGCTAGCCCGCCACCGGCTCCGCCTCGGGCAGTTGGCTCAGCGCATACTCGCTGCCGCACTGCGTGCACTTGGCGATGTCTTTGTTCTTGTCGGTCAGCAGCCCCTTGCAATTCGGGCACGGCTGCGGGAGCGGTCGGTTCCAACTCGTGAACTGACACGAGTCGGGATCGCCG
>JBOGUH010000380.1:0-4635 GCA_050695975.1 Anaerolineae bacterium | reverse complement strand
GAGGGGGGAGGGGTGGCGAAGCCGGGGCGAGGGGTGAGGCCTTATCGAGGTAGCCATCAGCGCACAGCCTTTCCTTTCTATCATCATTCCTGCTCATAACGAAGAGCAGCGCCTGCCGCCCAGCCTGAACAAGATCGCCGCATTCCTGGAGCAGCGACCGTACGCGGCCGAAGTGATCGTCGTCGAAAACGGCAGCGTCGATCGCACGGCCGAGGTCGCGCGCCGTTTTGCGGCGTCGCACTCCAACGTCAGCGTGATACAGGAAGCGCGGCGCGGCAAGGGCATCGCCGTGCGGCACGGCATGCTGGCCGCACGCGGCGAATATTGCTTCATGTGCGACGCCGACTTGTCGATGCCGATCGACGAAGTCAGCAAGTTCCTGCCGCCCGCGCTCGGCAAGTACGACGTGGCGATCGCCTCGCGCGAAGCGCCGGGCGCGCGGCGCTACAACGAGCCGGCCTATCGTCACATCGGCGGCCGCCTCATCAACTTCATCATCAAGGCGCTGGCCGTGCGCGGCTTCGAGGACACGCAGTGCGGCTTCAAATGCTTCCACGCCGGAGTCGTGCGCGATCTGTTCAGCGTGCAGCAGCTGGACGGCTTGAGCTTCGACGCCGAAGTGCTGTTCATCGCCCAGCAGCGCGGTTACACGATCGTCGAAGTGCCGATCGACTGGACCTTCTCGGACGAAAGCCGTGTGCGTCTGGTTCGGGATACGCTGCGCGTGATCGGTGACTTAGTTGAGGTGCGGCGCAACTGGCGGCGAGGCGTGTATGATCGGATCGACGCGAACCGGGAACGGACAGCGGACAACACGCAGACGGCCTCGACCGAACCGTAAGCCGTCGCTCGATCACGAGCGCGCCTGGCTGCGCGAAGGTCACGTCCGCGTGGCCGGCATCGACGAAGTGGGACGCGGCGCGTGGGCCGGACCGGTCGTCGCCGCGGCGGTCGTCCTAAACCTTGCGCAGGTTGACAACCCTGGAACGCCCTTTAGGGTTCGCAAGGTTGGAGTCCGCGACTCGAAGCAACTTTCTCCCCATCAACGTGAAACCCTCTTCCCGATCATAAAAGAGTCGTGCCTGGCCTGGGGCGTCGGTCTGGCCGATGCTGCCGAAATCGACGCGATGGGCATCGTCCCTGCCACGCGCTTGGCGATGCATCGCGCCGTCGAGGCGCTCTCTCCTCCGCCTGACGCGCTGATCATCGACGCGCTGCGCCTGCCCGACATCGACCTGCCTCAACGCGCCTTTCCCTTCGCCGATTCGATCTCGCTGTCCGTCGCGGCGGCATCGATCCTGGCCAAAGTCACGCGCGATCGGATGATGATCGAACTGGAAGCGGCGTTTCCAGCCTACGGGTTCGATCAGCACAAGGGATACGGGACGCGAGCGCATCACGAAGCGTTGAAGACGATGGGGGTGTGCCAGGCGCATCGGAGGTCGTTCAGGCCGATTCAGCCTTTCACTAGCGAGAAACACATCATGAAACAGATAAAGTTTTATGGTACCAGCGGCAAGTACGGATGTTTCTCGAACTTTGCTCCATATCCTATCCAATTGAAGGGCAAGACTTGGCCAACTTCAGAACATTATTTCCAGGCGCAGAAATTCGTCGGGGCCGAATTGGAAGAAGAGATACGTTTGGCACAATCACCAATGATTGCAGCGCGCATGGGCCGCGACCGAAAAAAGTCACCGCGTCCAGATTGGGAAGAAGTAAAGGACGACATCATGCGAGAAGCTGTTCTTGCGAAATTTAGTCAGCATCCCGATCTACGGCAAATCTTGTTCATCACGAACGATGCCATTCTGATAGAGCACACCAAAGACGATAGATATTGGGGCGACGGCGGCGACGGTCGAGGGAAGAATGTGCTTGGAAAGATTCTTATGGAAGTTCGCGAGAAGTTGAAACTAAAACTATGAACCTCGCCCTCGTCCACGACTGGCTGAATCAGACCGGCGGCGCCGAACGGGTGCTCGATACGCTCCAGGAAATGTACCCCGCCGCGCCGCTGTACACCAGCATCTACTGGCGCGAGGGGATGCCGGCGCACTATCGCAAGTGGGACATCCGGGCATCGTGGCTCGATCGCGCCCCGGGCATCTATCGACATCATCAGCCGTATCTGCCTTTGTATCCCGTCGCGTTTCGATCATTCGACTTGAGTCCGTACGATGTTGTCCTGAGCAACAAGAGCGGCTTCTGTCACGGCATCCCGACTGGCGACGCGCTGCACATCTGCTACTGCCTGGCGCCGACACGCTACGTGTGGGGACTCGACGCCTATGCCGAACGCGAGGTGTTGGGCCACGCCGCCCGGCTCGCGCTCAAGCCGCTCGCCGCCTGGCTGCGGCGATGGGATTACGCCGCCGCGCAGCGCGTGATGCACTTCATCGCCATCAGCGCCGAAATTCAGAGGCGCATCAGAACGTACTATAATAGAGACTCCATCGTCATCCACCCGCCGGTCGATCTGCGCCGCTATCAACCCGCCACGTCGCACGACGATTACTACTTGATCGTCTCGCGCTTGATCCCATACAAGCGCATCGACCTGGCGATCGAGGCGTTCAATCGGTTGGGGCGACCCTTGTGGATCGCCGGCGAGGGGCGTGATACTGAGCGGTTGCGATCGACGGCCGGGCCGAATATCACGTTTCTGGGCCGCGTGCCCGATGTCGATTTGCCCAATCTCATGGCGCGCTGCAAAGCCTTCGTCCTCCCCGGTTACGAAGATTTCGGCATCGCGCCGGTCGAAGCGCAGGCGGCCGGCCGGCCGGTGATTGCCTTCGGCGCGGGCGGCGCGCTCGACACGGTCATCGACGGTACGACCGGCATGTTGTTCGCCGGGCAGACGGCCGGCGCGCTGATCGACGCCGTTCGCCGCCTCGACGCGATCGATCTCGATCCCCATGCGATCCGCGCCAACGCCGCGCGCTTTGACAAGGATGCCTTCAAACAGAAGTTGAGTCGATTTGTGGATGCGAAGTATCAGGAGCGGAAGCGTGTGTGAATAGGGGGTATCGGAGTAGGGAGGTGTGGGGGTAAAGATGGAACTGCGCCAACTCGTTCGCATCCTGCTCCGCCGCTGGTGGCTGATCGCGATACCGGCGATCGTCCTCGGCGCGGTTGCCGTGATCACCTACGACGCGCCGCCGCCGACCTACGCCGCGACCATGCGCTTCGCCGTGGGTTATACGCCCGATCCCAATTCGCAGTCGCTGTACGATGAGTTCTACGCGGCCTGGCTGGCCAGCGAGTACATTGCCGGTGGGTTGAGCGATTGGGCCAAGACGGGCGATTTCGCGAGCGCGGTGTCGAGCGAATTGGCCGGGTACGGAGTCGACGCGCCGGCTGCGGCGGTGGCCGGATCGATCGTGTCCGATCATTCGCGCAGCATTGTGGCGCTGTATTTCAGCGGCAGCGATCCGGCGCTGCTCCAATCGATCGCCGAGGCGGCGGGGCGCGTGCTGCAAACGCGAAATGCGAGCGTGTTCCCACAGAACGGGCCGAATGGCGCCTCGGTCACGCCGCTGGATGGCGCTGCTGTCGGCCCGACGCCGCCCTCGCTGCGCGCGCGACTCGACCTGCCGGTGCGCATCGGGCTGGCGATCGGCGTCGGAGTCGTGTTGGCGCTGATCGCGCATTACCTCGATCCGACGATCCGCGAGCGGCGTGACGTCGAAACGCTGGGCTTTTCGGTTATCGGCGAGATTCCGAAGAGCAAGTGATTGGAGGTTGGAAGCCTGCCCTGCGAAGTCCCCGACCGAAGGGAGTGGGGAGCGGAGTCGAAGGGTTGGCGGTTAGAGATTGATCATCAACGATAAGCAATACACGATATGCGCTATGCTTTCATGGTAGAATCGCCGCACGCTGGAAGGGAGTTAAAGATGGAACTGAGTGAGTATCTTCGAATTCTGCGCAAGCGCTGGTGGATCATCGTGCTGGCCGCCGGGTTGACAGCGGCCGCCGCCTACGGCTTCAGTGCGATCCAGACGCCCGTCTACAAGAGCACGGTTCAACTATCTGTCTGGCCGGATCGGATCGACAACGGCGCTCAACTGGCGGCCAAGGCCCTGCTGCGCGGGTTCGCCGTGTTCGTTGATTCCAATCAGTTTGCTCAACACGTGATCAACGACTTGCAACTGGATATGAAACCTCAAACGCTTAACGATAAGGTGACAATCGAATCGATCGACGAGGACTTCCTAATCCAGATCGATGTACTCGACACGAGTGGCGAACAAGCGGTAAGCATTGCCAACAAATGGGCAGAAAGAGTCATCGCCTGGCGCAACCAGGCGAATCAAACGCAGCGCAAGGAAGATCGCGTATCCGCCTTCGTCCGCCAGCAAGCCGAGCGCTATGACAAATTCCGCCCGCAGACTACGTTGAACACCATCGCCGGCGGCATTATCGGCTTGATGCTGGGCGGGCTGATCGTGTTCGTCCTGGAATGGATCGAGTCGGGTGTCCTGCGCACGCCGGAAGATGTGGAGCGCGCGATGGGCACGAACGTGCTCGGCGCGATCCCTTCGGGCGATAGCAAAACGCGGCGCGCCCACGCCTGAGAGATGGCTGGCCCCTAAGACACGAAGACACCAGGAATTCTTAGTGTCTGAGTGACTT
>JBOGUH010000379.1:0-4796 GCA_050695975.1 Anaerolineae bacterium | reverse complement strand
TCGATCCCTCTGCTGGCGCGTATCGCTACGAATACGCCGACGAGTCGGGTGCGCAGCACGCCGTCACCCTGCGCACCGCTGCCGCGCTGGCGAGCGACGTGGCGACTTCGCTGCCGCGCTACGTGCGCGGCGTGATGATTCGCGGCGCAGCCGGTGACGCCGCGCCGTCAGTTGTCGACGTGCTGCGCATGTATCGGCAGCAATCCGCTGCGGAAGTCGCGCCGGAGCTCACCATCACCTGGCAGGTGAAGCTGGGCAATCAGGCCGTCGCGACGATCGACAAGCCGTTGACCGAATCGTGGTTCGGTTGGCAGGTTCCTGCCCAGCCTGGCACGTACAGCGTGTCCGCGTCGATCGCGGGACTGGATCGTGGCGCGGTTGAAGTGGCCGTCGGCGCGCGCCTGCCCGAAGAGGAAATCCGGGCGGTCACCGCCGGTGTCGGCAGCGGAGGCGGTACGCCGGGCAGTGATGCCACGCCCGGTGGCGCATTGGCCGACGCATGTTACAACGCGGCCTACGTCGCCGACGTCAGCGTGCCCGACGGCACGCGCTTCGACAACAACAAGGAATTCACTAAGACCTGGAAGGTTCGTAACAACGGAACGTGCGCCTGGGATGCCGGCACCGAGATCGCTTTCGTGAGCGGATCGCAGTTGGGCGCGCCCGGCACGCTGAAGGTCGGGGCGCTGGAGGTCGGGCAAGAGATCGAGATCAGCGTGCCGATGAAGACGTCGGATCAAGACGGTGCGTTCACCGGCAACTGGCAGATTCGCAACAAGGATGGCTTCTACGGCCAGACGTTGACCGTGGTGATCAAGGCCGGTGAAGAAGTTGCCGCCGCGCCGCCGGCGTCTTCTCCGCCTGTCGTCGGGCCGATCGGAAACATCGGCAGTTTTGAAGCCGGCGGCCACATCGACAGCTTCGGCCGGCCCGACCTGATGAAGTATGCCGGCCTGAAGTGGATCAAGATCCAGACGTATGCCGGCGCGGACGTGAGCGGCGCGATCGCCAACGCGCACGCGCAGGGCTTCAAGATCCTGTTGGGCGTGCTCGGCGATAAAGAGCTCGTCATGGACCCGGGCTACCAGCAAGAGTATGCCGCTTCGGTCGCGGCGATGGCCGCCGCCGGCGCGGACGGGATCGAGGTGTGGAACGAACCGAACATCAACCGGGAGTGGCCCACCGGACAGGTGAGCGGGGCGAACTACACCGCCCTGCTGGCCAAAGCCTACCCGGCGATCAAAGCCGCCAATCCTGGCACGCTGGTGGTCAGCGGCGCGCCCGCGCCGACCGGCTTCTGGGGCGCGGCGGGCTGCTCGCCCGACGGTTGCAACGACGACGCGTTCGTCGGCCAGATGGCGGCGGCCGGCGCGGCGAGATACATGGACTGCATCGGCGCGCACCACAACGCGGGAGCGACCGCCCCGTCGGCGAGTTCGGGCCACCCGGCCGGTTCGCACTACTCGTGGTACTTCTTCCCGACGCTGAACCTGTACTACAACGCGTTCGGCGGCGCGCGCAAGGTATGCTTCACCGAGCTGGGCTACCTGACCGACGACGGCATGCCCTCGACGCTCGATGCGAGCGCGCCCGCGTTCGCCTGGGCGCGCAACGTCACGCTGGCGCAGCAGGCGGCCTGGCTCGCCGAAGCGGCGGCGCTGTCGGCGAACAGCCGCAAAGTCCGGCTGATGATCATCTGGAACGTCGACTTCACGCGCTACGATTCGGACCCAATGGCCGGTTACGCCATCATCCGGCCCGATGGCTCGTGCCCCGCCTGCGATGCGCTGCGTGGGGTGTTGGGCGGGCGATAACCAACCTCCAACCTCCACTTGAGGTACACTTCGATATGAATCACGAAAGACGATCGATGTGGGATCGAATGCCGCTACCGGCGCTGGTCGGTTTGTGGATGCTGGCGATCTGCGGCGGCGCGCTCATAGTGTACCTGGCGTTCTTCAACACACCCGCCGTACCATCACCCGGCGCGCAGGTCGTCGCAACGGACACCCCTGCGCCCGACGGCGGATCGGTTGCCGGCGTCTCGCCCACCCTGCCGGTAGATTCTGGAGCGGCCCCAACGGCGGTCGTCGAGCCAATCGTCGAGCCAACTGTTCCCGCGCCAGTGGTCGAGCCGACCGTTCCCGCGCTGCACGATCCCGGCATGGAGTACGGCATTCAGTCGAATGCGATCACGGGCGATCCGCCCTACACCGTGCGCCTGATCCAGGAGTTTCTCCTGCTCGGGTGGGTTAAGCAGCAGCTGCGCTGGGGCGATTTCTCGCCCGCGCCGGGACAGATGGATTGGAGTGGATTCGATCGAGTGGTGGACGCGGCCAGCGCCCGGGGACTGCGGGTCATGTTGAGCATCGTCACCGCCCCCCAGTGGTCGCACCCATCCGTCGAAGGCATCGAAGGCCCGCCCGACGATTTGAATGTGTATGCTCAATTCGTCGGCGAGGTGGTCGATCGCTATAAGGGCAAGGTTCACGCGATCGAGGTTTGGAACGAGCAGAACATCGACGCCGAGTGGAGAACCAACCCGCAAGCGGTCAGCCCCGAGCGCTACGTCGAGATGCTGAAGCTGGCGCACCAGGTCATCAAGAGCAAAGATCCAAACATGATCGTGATCAGCGGCGCGTTGGCGCCGACCGGATTCTTCGGCGGCGGGTGCGACGCGAGGGGCTGCGACGATCAGCCCTACCTGCGCCGCATGACCGAACTCGGCTTCTTGCAATACGCTGACTGCGTGGGCGCGCACGTCAACGGCTACAACCTGCCGCCCGATCAGCGTCACGACGCGGGCTACAACGATCCGACCGCGGCGTTTCGCGGCCCGTTCGATAATCCGCACCCGTCGTGGTCGTTCCGCAGCACGCTGGAAGACTATTACACTATCACGGGCCGCCAGACGAAGCTGTGCGTCACCGAATTCGGTTGGGCCTCGTACGAGGGCTTGAGCAGCACCGCGTTGGCGTCGTACGAGTATGGATTGGACAACACGGCGCAGGAGCAGGCCGACTGGGACGCGCAGGCTTTTCGCTTAATGCGCGACTGGGGTTTTGTGAAGCTGGCTTTCCTGTTCAACCTCGACTTCGCGCAGAAATCGCCCCAGGGCGCGAGCGATCGCACCGCGCCGTGGAGCATCACCGATCTGCAAGGCGCGGAACGGCCCGCGCTCCGATCGGTGCGGCGATTTATGAAGGAAGTGTTGGGGATTCCATAGAACAACGACGAATGCCGAATGGTGAATGCGGAATGAACTTGTACGATTCATTCCGCATTCACTTTCTGTGCCGTGAAGAAAACCTTGAACTCCAAAACGCACAACGCGCTAACGTTCCTGCAACGGTTTCTCCTTGCGCTTACGACGATCTGTCTTCTGCTCACGTCCTGCGCGCCTTCGACCACGCCGACGACTCCTGCGACGCAAGCGCCAAAGCCCACGCCCACTTCCTGGCCGCGCGTTCGATTGAAGTCGCCCGAATATGCCGTGCAGGCCTTTGTGTGGTGGAAACCCGAAACGGCCCGGCGCGACCTGAACCTGATCCGGGATATGGGCTTCACCTGGATCAAGCAGTCGTTCGCCTGGCGCGATATTGAAGGCATCGCCAAAGGACACTACAACTGGAGCCTGGCTGACGAGGCTGTGCGGCGCGTGAACAACCGTAGTCTGAAGCTGCTGGCGCGGATCGATCGGCAGCCGTTCTGGGCACAGCCGGAAGGCACTGAGCCGCTGGAGAACGCTCCGCCAGCCAACTTGCAGGACTTCGCCGATTTTTGCTACGCGCTGGCCGATCGCTATCGCGGCTGGATCACCGCTTACCAGGTGTGGAACGAGCCGAACCTGTCGCGGGAGTGGGGCGATCAACCGCCCGATCCGGCCGCCTACGTCGAGCTGCTCCGAGCGTGTTTTGCGTCGATCAAGCGCGCCGATCCGGACGCGCTGGTGATCTCCGCCGGAATGGCCCCGACCGGAACGTGGACCGACGAGGTCATGCCCGACGCAATGTTTATCGAGAGGATGTACGAGGCCGGGGCCGCGCCGTATTTCGATCTGCTCGGCGTGCACGCGCCGGGCTTCAAAGCGCCGCCGGAAGCCTCGCCCGACGAGGTCGCTGCGTCGCCGGATCTCGGCGGGCAGCGTTTCTTCGGCTTCCGGCACGTCGAAGACCTGCGCGCGATCATGGTCGAGCACGGCGACGCCGGCAAGCAGGTGGCCGTGTTGGAAATGGGCTGGACGACCGATCCGATCCATCCCGACTACGCCTGGCACGCCGTCGACGAACAGACGCAGGCGGATTATCTGGTGCGCGCGTTCCAGTTCGCCAGGGAGAACTGGTCGCCGTGGATCGGCATCATGACGGTGATCGGTTTTGCCGATCCGTTCTGGACGGAAGACGACGAACAATATTGGTGGACGATCGCCTATCCCGACTGGCCGGTGACTCGACTCAGGCCGGCGTACGAAGCCTTGAAGGCGATGCCTAAAGACTGAGCGTTTGAAGGCTCATCGTTCAGCATTCATCATTCCGAACTGAACATTAGAGCTCATTCACAATTAGATTTTGATCCACCGGCGTCAACGAATGTGCAGCGAATCAACGGATGTGCCCACGATTCGTTGATTCGCTGCCTATCCGATGACACCACCCCATAAGTCCTTATTGTGCATGAACTCTATTGTATAATTGCCTTCATGCTGACTCTGAACAATCCCTGGCTGCTCGCCGCGAGTTTCCTTCTGCACTTGATCGCGACGGTGGTCTGGATCGGCGGGCTGGTGACGATGGCGC
>JBOGUH010000378.1:0-1823 GCA_050695975.1 Anaerolineae bacterium | reverse complement strand
TTCACACGCAGGATGATCGCGCGCTCGACCTTCGCCTCGACACCTTGGCTGCTCCATCGCTGCAAAGCGTTGACCACGGAGGGAGGCGCTTCGGACTGACTGGCCCGCCTCAGCGATTCGATGATGTGCGGCACGTCGATTTTCTGTGAGCGGGCGCGGGTCAGCGAAGCCGGTGTCAGCCGGTAAGTGTACACCTCGCCGGCCGAGACGAAGTCGGCGATGCGGGCAAGCTGAAAGCGAGCGTGCCGCCGCGGCGCCGGCACGCTGACGGTGGCATCGGAGTGAACGAGGTACCGCGCAGCGGGTTCGGCGACGTTCCGCGAGGAAGCGTCGGCCAGGCCGAGCAGCACTCCGCCAAGCGGAGTGATTCTGAAACCATCGCCGCCCAGGTCGACGATGCCCATCCAGAACAAGGGGCGGCTGAGGAGGTGCCGTATCAGCGCGCCTTCGACCTTATCCCACGCGCCGAACCCGCGCAGATATTCGCCCGTCAGCGTGTCGCGGATATACCACGTGTCGAAGTCGGAGCGGGCCAAGTCGGGCGACTGGCGCTTGACGCGGGCGGTCAGCGCGTCGAGCGTATGCCACGACTCAGGCAGCGCGGCGCGCAGGTGATGCAGGATCGCCCGCCGCGCGGCGAGCGGGTCGTTGCTCCACGAGCCGGTCGCTTCGGGTTTCAAGGTGGGGACGTGATGCAGGTCGTTCCACGTGGGATCATCCGACCAGGCGGTGAACAGGCCGCGCAGTTGATCGAGGGTCGGCGCGCCGAGCCAGGCCAGGGCCGGCGTCGGGTCGAGCTTGCGCCGATCGGGTCTGACCAATCGGGCGCGCTGCGCCAGGTGATTGAGGAACGCCAGCCGGTCGGGATCGGGATCGCGCAGCTGTCGCGTCCAGGATCGATCGTGTGGGTTGAGGAGATGCGTCAGCAGCGTGCACAGGTCATCGGCGAATGTCGCGCCGGCCGAGATCGACGTGTCGGGCGCGACGACGGGCGGCAGCCTGTCGGCAGGCAATTCCGGCGCGCTCAGCAGCGAACCCAGCGGGTGCAGTTCGGCCGGAGCGACGATCACGTCTTGCATGCCGCTCGGTCGGCGTTCGAAGGCGCGGTAGATCAGGCCAAGGTACCACAGCCCTTCGGCCGGGCTGAGCAGCGCGCGCCAGGGCTGGTCGCGCTCGAGGCGCGCCGGGCCGATCGGGCGGATGCTGCCGAAGCGTTGCGCGAAACCGGACGCGCCCATCGAACCGCCGTTGGCGATCAGCGCCCGCAGCGCTTCACGTTCGGGCGGGGCCAGGCGCTCGACGATGGCCATCGCGTGAGCGGGATCGCTCATCCACCCCGCGATCACGCCGACGGCATCGCGCGGCTTGCCGGAGTCGAGTGCGATGTCCCAACGTGACGCGATCACGCGGAGTAGAGCCGGCTCGGTATCGA
Source organism: Anaerolineae bacterium (assembly GCA_050695975.1). Taxonomy (GTDB): domain Bacteria; phylum Chloroflexota; class Anaerolineae; order Fen-1058; family Fen-1058; genus DASSFZ01. Next base: position 391 of record JBOGUH010000378.1, on the reverse strand, counting down.
TCAAGAACTGGCGCAGCGGGCGCATGGGGAGATTATAGCCTATCCGCGAAGGTGCGTTGCCTGTGGCGGTATGGGAGTGTGGGGTATAGACGGATGCGGTATAATCTTTGCAGGGAGGAAACCATGGGCAAGCGATCTGTGTCTAAGCGCGGTGCGTGGAGTACAATTAAGCGCCAGATGCGGCTCATTGTAGATTTGATGCGCGACCGGCGCGTGCCGATCTGGATGCGCGCCATCCCGATTTTGGGAATTGTGTATTTGCTCTCTCCCATTGAGCTGCTGCCAGACGTGGCGCTGTTCCCGTTCGGTATTCTGGACGACCTTGTGGTGATTCTCATCTGCCTGACGATTTTCATGACCATCGTGCCGCGGGCGATCGTCGACGATCACC
>JBOGUH010000377.1:0-3957 GCA_050695975.1 Anaerolineae bacterium | reverse complement strand
CTTCATGACCGGCTCGCCGCGACAGCCAGTAAGCCGCGCCGCTGCCGATGCCGCCGAGGCCAGCGATGATGTAGTCATAGTCACGTTTCATGTTTCAATCGGTTTGACCGATAGCCGCACTATCCCGGTTGTACCAGTTATAGTGGACCCCAAAAACTGGACACGAAACAGGGTCAAAATAAGGTAGACTCCATGGAGAGCATTCGGTAATTGCCTCACCCCCCGACCCCCTCTCCCGAAGTGGAACCCTAAAGGGCGTGCCAGCCGCACACGTCGGGAGAGGGGGAGTAGTACTCCCCTCTCCTGACGACAGCGCCCTGAGCGGAGCGCTGCAGCTTTTCGCGGCGCGTAGTCGAAGGGTCGTCGTCAGGAGAGGGGCCGGGGGTGAGGCCTCACTGAAATACCGAATCCTCTCGAGAGTGAAAAGACACTATGCGAAACCGAGTTCGCCTCTCCGCTATTCTCGCCCTCGCATTTTCGATCGGCTTGGCTGCCTGCGGAGGGCGGGGGGCTATCGTCACCTCCGGGCCACCAACAGTCACCACCACGCCGACCCTTAATTCGCCCATCGCAACGGCACTACCGGCAGTCGCTTCGCCCATCCCGACACCGATCGATTCGATCCCGTTCGAGGGCGCGAAGGCATTCGAATGGGTCACGGACCAGATGCACTTTGGACCCCGACCGACCGGCAGTCGGGAAGGCCGCGCAACCGGTGATTACATTGTGCGACGGCTGAAGGAATTTGGCTGGGAAGTAACCGAGCAAGAATTCGAGTACCTTGGCGCGACTGTCCGCAACATTATCGGCGCGCGCGGCGCAGGGTCGACGCTCATCCTGGGCGCCCATTACGACACGCGCAAACGCGCCGACCTGGATACAATTGATCCGACCCAGCCGATGCCCGGCGCGAACGACGGTGCCAGCGGCGTCGCCGTGTTGATCGAGCTGGCGCGCGTGTTGAACGTCGAAGCGACCGGCCACCGCATCCAGCTGGCATTCTTCGACGCGGAGGACAACGGCGGTCTGGACGGCTGGGAGTGGATCGTCGGGTCGACGCATATGGCCGCCCAACTGGAAGAGAACCCGGAGATGATGGTGTTGGTCGACATGATCGGCGATGCAGATCAACAGATCTACTGGGAGGGCAATTCAGACACCGATTTGCGCGAGCGCATCTGGGGCTTAGCCGCCGAGTTAGGCTACGAGGCTTACTTCGTGCCGGAGACCCGGCATACCATCACCGACGATCACACTCCCTTTCTTCGGCTGGGTATCCCCGCCGTTGACATCATCGACTTCGACTATGCCTACTGGCATACCGCCGCTGACACCCTTGACAAGGTTAGCGCGGACAGCCTGGAGCGGGTAGGGCGGACGCTGCAAGTCTGGCTGGAGCGAGGCGCGCCGTGACGACGATCCCGACCAGCCCACTCCGCCCGCAGCGAGTGCGCCACCCCGATCTGGCGCGGCGGCTCGAAGCGCTCCAGGGAGTCACCTGCGAACCGTGGGTCGCGCGCGTTCTGACAAACCCACCCATCGTGTACCAATCTGTGTACCAGCCTCTATTTGGGACGTTTTACCGAGTTCGACGAGCGCCTGTGCGGGCTGATCCACGACGGACACCGCAGCGGGTATCGGTTGAGCGATCTGCTTCTCTCATCGACCTGAAGGAGATAATACCTGATGCCTCCACCGCTTTCGACACGCTTGAAGACGCTGGCGCCCTATCCCTTTGCCGGGCTCGAGCGGCGCATCGCCGAAATGACCGCGTCCGGCAAGGACGTGATCCGGCTCGACATCGGCAGTCCCGATCAACCACCGGCCTCGGAGATCGTCGACGCGCTGGCCCGCTCGGCGCGCAACCCGGCTCACCACGGTTACGCCGGCTACTACGGGCGCCCCGAATTGCGCCAGGCCATGGCCAACTACTACGCGCGCCGATTTGGCGTGACGCTCGACCCCAAGACGGACCTGCTTCCGCTGATCGGATCGAAGGAAGGCATATACAATCTGGCCTTCGCCTATCTGGACGCGGGTGATGTGGCCTTGATTCCCGGCCTGGGTTACCCGACGTACACCGCCGGCACGCAGCTGGCAGGAGCCGACGCCTACGTGATGTCGCTCCAATCCGGCGCCGGCTGGACGCCCGACCTCGATGCGATCCCGGCCGACGTGCTCAAGCGGGCCAAGATCATGTGGCTGAACTATCCCAACAATCCTACGACAGCCCTCGTGTCGATGGCGTTTCTGGCGCGCGCGGTCGAATTCGCGCGGAAACACAATCTGCTGCTGGCCCACGACAATCCGTATGCCGACGTGTGTTTCGATGGTTACGTTGCGCCATCCGTTCTGCAAGCGCCGGGCGCCAAAGAAGTCGCGGTCGAATTCAACTCGCTGTCCAAGTCGCACAACATGGGCGGCTGGCGCGTGGGCATGGTCGCCGGACAGGTCGAAGCGGTCGCTGCGCTTGGCACGCTCAAGACGCAGATCGACTCCGGCATCTTCCGCGCGATCCAGGATGCGGCCGTCGAAGCGTTGAGCGGCGATCAGGAGTGGCTGTCGGAACGCAACGCGGTGTACGCGCAGCGGCGCGATCTGCTGATCGACGGCCTGCGCGCTATCGGCTGTGCGATCGAGGCGCCGCGCGCGACGATTTACCTGTGGGTGAAGATTCCGCCCGGCGAGTTAAGCAGTGTCGATTTTTGCAACCGCTTGCTGGATACCGCCGGCGTCTCACTGACGCCGGGGACGACGTTCGGCGAGCAGGGCGAAGGCTACGCGCGCGTGGCGTTGGGCCAGCCGACTCGCCGAATCCAAGAAGCGGTCGATCGATTGAAGGCTGCTGAGGGGAGGAGGAGATGATCAGGCTAACCGATTCAAACTCAGGCGCGACCATCGGCCGGATCACCGAGGCTCAACTCCAGGCGCTGATCGATTGGATGGAAGAAGAGTCAGAGGAAGATCGCGACTACTATATCAGCGCCGAAGAACTCGAGTTGATGGAAGAAGATGGGATCGATCCGGCGCTGATTGCGCTGCTGCGACAGGCGCTCGGCAGCCGCGACGACATGGACGTTCGCTACGAGCGCGAGACGTAAGGGCGAACCCCTGCGGTCGCCCCACTCGATTGCAGAGGTGACCTATCGCACGCCGAAAATTAATTCCCACCCAGACACCCCGCGCGCGGGCGCTCCTCGTCGGCGCACACATTAAAGGCAAACTCGACCGGCTGCCATTGGAAGATTCGCTGCAAGAGCTGCAGGCGCTGGCCGAGACAGCCGGCATTGAAGTCATCGGCGAGACCACGCAGCGGCTGGCCGAGGTCGAGCCGGCGACGCTCATCGGTCCGGGCAAGGTCGAGGAGCTCAAAACCTGGCGCGACGAATTGAACGCCGACATCATCTTGTTTGATGCCGAGCTATCGCCGCGCCATCAACGCAACCTGGAAAAACTGCTGGGCGACGACGTGCGCGTGATCGATCGCACCGCGCTGATCCTGGATATCTTCGCCCAGCATGCGCATACGAGCGAGGGCGCGCTGCAGGTCGAGCTGGCGCAGTACGAATACCGCTTGCCTCGGTTGACGCGGCAGTGGACGCACCTGGCGCGCCAGGCCGGCGGCGCGACTGGTCGCGGCGGCACGGGCGGCGTGGGTCTGCGCGGGCCTGGCGAGACGCAGCTGGAAGTCGATCGGCGCAGCATCCGCGAGCGCATTGCTTTCCTCAAGCACAAACTGGAAGACGTGCGCAAGCACCGCCGGCAGTACCGCGCCCAGCGCCGGCGCGCGCACATCCCGGTGGTGTCGATCGTGGGATATACGAATGCGGGCAAGTCGACGCTGCTCAATGCGCTGTCCGGCTCCACGGTGCTCGCCGAAGACAAACTGTTCGCCACGCTCGACCCGACCACGCGCCGGGTCGGCCTGCCCGGCAACAAGATCGCCCTGTTCACCGA
>JBOGUH010000376.1:0-2475 GCA_050695975.1 Anaerolineae bacterium | reverse complement strand
GGGGTGAGGCGCATCGGGCAACCCTGACTGCCGTTTGCCGGTACGCCTGAAGGGCAGACGGTTCGATATGGAGGCCTACCGTTGGCTAGTTTAAGCATGGTCCTGCCCAAGATCGAGACCGATGAATCGAGCCGGAATTACGGCCGATATGGCATTGGCCCGCTCGAACAAGGATACGGAATCACTCTGGGAAACGCGCTGCGTCGTGTGCTGTTGAGCAGTCTGCCCGGCGCGGCAGTCACGTCGCTACGCATGAGCGATGTGTATCATGAGTTCACGCACATTCCGCATGTGCGCGAAGACATGGTCCAGCTCATCCTGCAGATCAAACAACTGCGCGTGAAGCTGCACGGCGAAGAGCCGGTGCGCTTGCGATTGGAAGTGCGCGGCGAAGGGACGGTCACCGCCAGCGACATCCAGTCCCCGCCCGAGGTCGAGATCATCAATCCCGACCTGTACCTGTTCACCGTCGATAACGACAAGGCGCGGCTGGAGCTGGAGTTGACCGTGGAACCCGGCCGGGGTTACAGCCCGGCCGAGGAGCGCGGCCGGCTGCCCATCGGCGAGCTGCCGGTGGATGCCATCTTCAGTCCGGTGCGGCGCTGCCGGTTCGATGTGGAACGCGCGCGCGTGGGCCAGATGACCAACTACGATAAGCTGGTCTTGGAGATCTGGACCGACGGCACGATGCGCCCGCAGGAAGCGCTGTCTCAAGCGTCGCGCACCCTCATGCAGCACTTCTCGCTGGTGGCCGGCGTGACCGAAGATACGCAGCTCGAAAAAGCGCCGCAGGTCGTGTCGTCGATCCCCCAGGAGGTCTACGAGACGCCGATCGAGCAGCTCGATCTGTCGGTGCGCGTGTTCAACTCGCTCAAGCGGACCGGCATCACCAACGTCGGCGAGGTGCTGGAGATGCTGGCGCGCGGCGAGGATGCGATGCTTACGATTCGCAACTTCGGCGCCAAGTCCTTCACCGAACTGCGCGAGAAACTGCTCGCCAAGGGCTTCCTCAGGGAAGATCACGCGGTGATAAACGGCGACAGCGTAACCGACAACGCGACCGAATCGATAGACGATTGACGGCGACCAGCCGCTGTTAAGAGCTTATCCGTAAGTTAGCAGGCCGGGCTCCTCGCGAAGCACCCCGTAGCGACAGCGGAGTGGGCATGCCCGGCTTATCCGGCGGCGTGGGAGCTGCCTCCGCTGGCCTAAGGACGATCGAGCATGCGACATCGAGTAGCCGGGAAGAAACTGAATCGTTCAGCCGATCAGCGCGCCGCGCTGCGGCGCGGTCTGATCAGCGATCTGTTTCGCCACGACGCGATCACGACGACCGCTGCGCGGGCCGGCGCGATTCGCGGCCAGGCGGAGCGCCTGATCACACTCGCCCGCAATCGCGGCAGCGCGACCGACCTGGCAGAGCTCGCCAAAGCGGGCGACCGCGCGACGTTGGCGCGGCGGGTGACTCCGACCCAGGCCGACATGCTGGTGCGCGTGGCCCAGACCAGTCCGGATGGGCTGGCCAAAACCGCCGCCGGCATCGCCGCCAGCGCGCGGCGACAGGCAGCGCGCATCCTCTACAATCAGGACGTGATCCAACGCCTGTTTGACGAAATCGCGCCGCGCTACGCGACCCGCAGCGGTGGGTATACGCGCACGTTCAAGCTGGGGATGCGCAAGGGTGACGCAGCGCCCATGGTCAAGATCGAGCTGCTGCCGGAGTAGGGGCAGGTCTCGCATCTGCCCGTTACCGAATGGCCTGCGAGGGTGAGGGCAGATGCGCCTCCGCGCCGTGGTGGCTTACGACGGGACGCTGTACCACGGTTTCCAGCGCCAGTCGCTCGAGCGTGAGCCGACGATCCAGGGCGAACTGGAGCGTGCCCTGGAGAAGATCAGCGGGCGCTCGACGACGGTGCTGGGATCGGGGCGGACCGATTCGGGCGTGCACGCCAGAGGGCAGGTCATCGCCTTCGAAGTGGAGTGGCGCCATTCGCCGGACGATCTGCAGCGCGCCATCAACGCGGTTCTGCCCGGCGACATCGCCGTGCTGGATGCGTCGATAGCCGACGCCGACTTTCATCCGCGCTACCAGGCGCGCAGCCGCGAATATCGGTACACGATTTACAATTCAAGATCGCGCCATCCCTTGCACCGCTTCTATGCGCTGCACGTGGCCGACCCGCTCGATGCAGACGCCATGCGCGTTGCATCCCGATGCCTGATCGGCGAGCACGACTTCGCCGCGTTCGGCCAGCCTACAGCCGGCGATTCGACGGTACGCTTCATGCATCGGGTCGAGATCGGCGGCGAGCGGCCGTGGATCGAGATCGACCTGGAGGCGAATGGTTTTCTGTATCGGATGGTGCGGAGCATGGTGGGCGCGCTGATCGAAGTCGGGCGCGGCCGGATGCCGATCGAGCGGGTCGCGCAGATTCTGGAATCGCGCGATCGCGCGCAGGCCCCCGCGACGGCTCC
>JBOGUH010000375.1:0-7039 GCA_050695975.1 Anaerolineae bacterium | reverse complement strand
GATCAACACCATTGTCCCGCTTGTCGATGCGCAGCGCCTGGGCCAATCTAGCCGGCCCGCTGCACAGCTGCCTCAACGACGTAAGTCCACGGTGCGTGCGCATCAGGTCGATACCTTCGATCGGTTCAAGCGCGCGGATGAGCACTGCGGCTGCGAATCCTTCGTGCTCGGTGACGACATTGAACATCCAATGCAGGCCATAGGTAAAGTACACGTAAGCCACGCCCGGCTTGCCGAACATCACTTCGGTTCTGGGTGTGCGCCCGTGGCGGCAATGGCAGGCCCGGTCCGCTTCGCCGATGTACGCTTCGGCCTCGACGATCGTTCCAGACAGCCGCCGCCCGTCGATGCGGCGAACCAGCCGGCAGCCGATCAGTTCTCGGGCCACGCTCAGGGTCGGGCGGGCGAAGAAGCGTCGGGGCAAGCGAGCAGGCATGCGCGCAAGTGTAGCCCGGACGCCTGCGATCGTCAATTGCGTATCGCACCTCGCGTCACCTGTACCCGTTACTCGTCACTTGTCACGCTTTCTCCATCCATTTGCCCATTTCCGATCGCGCCAAATTGCGGCTATAATCATCGGGACTCCACCAGCCCTACGGAGCGGCTGTGCTCGATCTGATCAGTCTCCAATATATCGCGCTGGGCGCGTTGAGCGTGTTGGCCATCCTGCTGATCGTCGTCCTGATCCGCCGCCGGCACCGGGCGCCCGCGCCGCCTCCACGCGCAGCGCCCGAGTCGATCGCATTCCTCGAGCGCACGAGCGAGGGCGACGGCCCGCGCATCTTCGCTCTCAATAAACCGGTGATCACCGTGGGGCGCGCTGAAGGCAGTGACGTGCGCGTCGAAGCCGATCTGCCCGGAGCGCTGACGATATCGCGCCGCCATGCCCAGATCCGGTGCGAGGATGCGGAGTTCATTCTAGAAGACCTGGGTTCGCAGAACGGCATCAAAGTCAACGGACTGGTCACGCATCGCAACTTGCTGCGGGATGGGTACCGCGTGTCGTTCGGTAGCGTCGAGTTTGTCTTCCGCGGGTCTGAGCCAGGCGATGCGGCCAGGAGCGACACATGAAATGTTCTGTGTGCGGCACGCAAAACCCGCCCGACGCGCGTTTCTGCCGCCGGTGCAGCGCTGCACTGCCGCGCGAAGCGCAGGTCGAAGTGACCGATCCGGCGCAGGCTGGCGAAACGATCACCGCGCCGCTGGCCGACTCGCTGGGCACTCGCCCCTTCGACGCGCGGCTGGGCACACGCCCGCTCGGCGAGGACGGGCCTGCGCAGTCCACCGCCACGCCCGCGTCTGACGCGCAAGCCACCCAACCGCTGCCTCGGCCCCGGTTCTTTTTCGAATCCCTGCCTATCGGCGCGCTCGTCGGCGGCCTGCCCTATGAGATCCAGAGCATCCTCAGCGCGAACGGCGCGGTGAACGTGTACGCGGCGCAAGATCGCCACCAGCGCATCCGCTGTCGGACATGCGCGTTTGCCCGCAACGCCTACGGCGACGAGTACTGCCAGCAGTGCAGCGCGCCGTTGAACGGAATCGAACCGCATCACCCGCGCTACGTCGTCAAAGAAAGCATCGCCGCCGACGCGATCGCCATTGAGCGGCGGTTGGCCGATCTGCGGCTGCATCACGGCGGCGCGCTGCTCCCCGCCGACACCTTCTCAGAAACCATCGCCAGCACACGGCGCTACTACGTCGTACTGCCGGAGCCATCCCCTACCACCGGCGCGTCGTTGACTGCGCCGCAGGAGCTCCTCGACGTGCTGTCGTGGGGCGTGATGCTGGCCGAAAGTCTAGCCTTCCTGCATCAACACAACATCGCCTTCGGCGCGGCCGATCTGGCGCACGTCTCACTCGACAACAAGATGGCGCGCTGGTTCGACTTCACCTCGGCGCGCATCGTTCAGCCCGGCGTCGAGGCCCGCGGGCTGCTCAAAGAAGACGTGACCAGGCTGGCCGCGTCGCTGTTCGTGCTGCTGACCGGGCAGATGTACTCGCCGCGCGTCGTGCTCGAACCACCCAGTTTGGCACTCACCTTCGCCGACGTGTCCACCGGCAAGCTGATGACCGCCCTCGGCTTAGCCGATCGACTGCGCGGCGCGCTGGCCGAAGTGCGCCGCCCGGCCTCGTACGACGTGCGCGTCGGCCGCTTGACCGACGTGGGGCAGATGCGCCAGCTCAACGAGGATTCGCTGCTGACGCTCGAGGCCGGCCAGGTCTATCGATCGGTCAGCCGCCCGTTCGGCTTATACATCGTCGCCGATGGCGCGGGTGGGCACGCTGCTGGTGATGTGGCCAGCGGCATCGCCGTGCGCGCGATCGCCCGTCAGGCGATCGACCGCCTGTTCGTGAAGCAGTTCGACGAGTCACCCTCCAGCGTCGATGTCGCCGGTTGGCTGCGCAGCGCGATCCAGACCGCCAACGAAGCGGTGCATCGCCAGCGCAGTGTAACGCGCACCGACATGGGCACGGTGATCGTCATGGCCGTGCTGCTGGATGCCGAAGCGCACATCGCCCACGTCGGCGACAGCCGCGCCTACCGGCTCAATGAGTCCGGCATTCAGCAGCTCACTACCGATCATTCACTCGTCCAGCGCCTGATCGACACGGGCCAGATCACGGCGGCAGAAGCGCGCACACATGAGAACCGCAACGTCATTTACAAGATGATTGGTGATCGCCCAAAGGTCGAGCCTGACTTGAACAAAGTCTCACTCGCCCCTGGCGATCGACTGCTGCTGTGCTCGGACGGCCTAAGCGGATACGTAGACGACGCCGACATTCACGACATCGTCATGTCGGCCGCGTCGCCTCAGGAAGCCTGCCAACGCCTGATCGACGCGGCCAATCAGACCGGCGGGCCGGACAACATCACCGCCATCCTGGTGCAGATTGACGCGCTGGGTCAATCCGAAGATTGAGATTTAGAGTGAACGGCCAATTCTGTTCGACCTGCGGCACGCTGAACGTACTGTTTGCCCGCTTTTGCGACGCCTGTGGCGCGCGCCTGCCAGACGTCTCTGGCGTGACCTGCTCCAGCTGCGGCCGGCCGGCGCTGCCCGGCGATCGATTCTGCGATGAGTGCGGCGCGACCTTGCCCGCGACGGCCCTGCTGATCCTCGAAGACTCGGGCTGGCGTCTGGCGATTCCGGATCGTGCGGAAGTCGTCATCGGACGCGAAGACCTGCTCAGCGGCGTCAAGCCCGACATCGATGTGGGGCCGCACAGTGCGGAGCCGTACGGCATATCGCGCAGCCACGCTCGCCTGATTCGAACCGAAGACGGCTATCGGGTCGAAGACCTCGGCAGCGTCAACCTGACCTACCTCAACGATCAACGCCTGGAACCCGGTCGATCCGTCGGGTTGAACGATGGCGATCGCATTGTCATCGGCAACTTGCGCGCGATCTTCAGACAGGTATGATCGTGTATCGCCTATCGCTTATGGCCTATCGCATCACGCGTCACCGTCACTCGTCACGCTTCACGTTTCACGACTCTACTGCAAAAAGGTTGTTCGGCATAGATTTATCACCGCAGAGGCGCAGAGTTCGCTGAGTTTTTCTAGGTTTTCTCTACGCCCTCAGCGTCTCGGCGGTGCGCTTCCGGCTTTTTTCAGTGGCGTCGTTTCACGTATCCGCTGTATGCATTACGCCTTTGATTGCGTCGAAAGTCGGCCATGACCACCCCACAAACTCTAACTCCAAACTCTAACTCTAACTCTGGCTCCACGCAGATGATCCCGATCGCCCGCGCGCACGTGGTGATCCGGCATCCGGACGGCGCTTCTCAAACGCTGCCGCTGCGCAAAGGCACACTGACGATCGGCCGCCACCCGACCAACGACATCGTCGTGCCGATCCCCACCGTGTCGGCCGAGCACGCGCTGATCGAAGAGCAGGTGATCGAGGGCCGCCGCGCCTTCCGTGTGGTCGATCGCGGCAGCCGCAACGGCACGTTCGTTAATGGGCGACGCGTCTCGACCCACGTCCTGCGCGAAGGCGACATCGCGCGTATCGGGGACGCGCTGGGCAACTCGCTCAGCCTCACCTTCCACACCGGCCGCGCAGTCGATTCCGTGTCGCTGGGGCAGTTCAGCCTCGGCGAAGCGCCCAGGCTAACGATCGGGCGCGATCCGTCCAACGATCTGCATCTCGACTCGCCGCTGGTCTCGCGCAGGCACGCGCGGGTCGAACGGGCCGACAAGGGCCACGTCCTGATCGATCTCGGCAGCACCAACGGCACCTACGTCGACGGCCGCCGTCTAGACCCGAACCTGGGTGTGACGCTTCAGCCGGGCGACCTGATCCAGATCGGCCCATTCCGTCTGACGTATCAGCCGGGCGGGTTCAGCCAGACGAGGGAAGCCAAACAGGCGCGTATCGACGCGCTCAACCTGGCGCGCCGCGTCGACGCCCCAAACGGCGGAGCGCGCTTCATCCTGAAGGGCGTGTCGCTGTCGATCCTGCCGCGCGAGTTCGTGGCCATCGTCGGCGGATCAGGCGCGGGCAAGACGACGCTGCTCGACGCGCTCAGCGGATTTCGGCGCGCCGAAGGCCGCGTGCTGCTCAACGGCGACGACCTGTACAGGCGCTATGCGTTGTACCGCACACTGCTGGGCTATGTGCCGCAGGACGACATTATCCACCTCGATCTGCCCGTCGATCGCGCGCTGCGCTACGTAGCGCAGCTGCGCTTGCCCTCCGATACGTCGCACGAAGAAATCGAGCAGCGCATCTGGCGCGTGCTGGCCGAAGTCGAGATGGCTGATCAGCGTGAGCAGATCGTCTCGAGTTTGAGCGGCGGCCAGCGCAAGCGCGTGTCGATTGGCGCGGAACTGATCGCCGAGCCGAGCGTGTTCTTTCTCGACGAGGCGACGTCGGGACTCGATCCGGGCCTCGAGAAGAAGCTGATGTACACGCTGCGCCGCATGGCCGATGCCGGCCGCACGATCGTGCTGGTGACGCACGCCACGGCCAACATCCGGCAGTGCGATCACCTCGCGTTCCTGGGCGATGGGCGATTGGTGTTCTTCGGCCCGCCGGCGGCCGCGCTCGACTTCTTCGGCGCCAGCGACTTCGCCGACATTTACGCTGAGATCGAACGCGACCCGGCGCGCTGGGAAGAGCGCTTCCGCGCCTCGGCCTATGCGCAGAAGTACCTCGAGTCGAGACTGGGCGCGCTTCCGGACGCGCCTCACACGACAGCCGCGATTCAACTGCCGGGCAAGCCGCGCGTCAGCTTCTTACGCCAATTCGCGGTCTTGACGCAGCGCGCATTCGAACTGGCACTGCGCGATACAGTGCGGTTGACCGTCCTGCTGGCGGTCATGCCGCTGATCGGCCTGCTGCTGTCACTGCTGGCTGATCCGGCGGCGCTCGTGGGCGCGGGCGAGGATCGCATTGCGGACATTCTGTACGAGACTGGACGGTACTCGGTCGCCGCGCAGGCGCAGACGCTGCTGATGATGCTGAGCTTGGCCGCAGTCCTGCTGGGCATGTTCGTCGCCTCTTTCGATTTGATCAAGGAGCGAGCCATCTACCGCCGCGAACGGATGGTCAATCTGCGCCTCGGCCCATACCTGGGATCGAAGGCCGTCGTGCTGATGGGTTTCGCCCTGATCCAGTGCCTAGCGTTGATCGTCGCTGTCAGGCTGCGCGTTGAGTTCCCGCAGCAAGGAGCACTGCTGCCCGCGCCATTGGAGATCTACGTGACGCTGGCGCTGGCCGCGGCGGCCGGCACGGCGATCGGACTCTTCATCTCGGTCCTCGTCAACACCAGCGGCACGGCCATCTACGTTGTGCTGTTCGCGCTGTTCACGCAGATCATGTTCGCCGGCGTGATCTTCGAACTGCCAGGCGTGACGAAGGCGCTGTCGTACTTCACCGTCACGCGTTGGACAGTGGAAGCGCTCGGCTCGACGGTGGACCTGCCGGCGCTCAACGATCTGGGCCGCATCGAGTTGTCCAAAACCGTGGAAGCCGTCGATCCGCTGAGCGGCCAGACCGCCCAGCGCCAGGTGACGGTTCGTGATCACCTGCGCGTCGATTTCACGGTAAACTATGGGCACACGCCGAGTTACGTCCTGGAACGCTGGGGCGTGCTGATCGGGTTCTGCGCCGCCTTCGGGCTGCTGGCCGTCCTGGCGCAGAGGACAAGGGACGGACGAGAATGAGCCTGAAACTGAACGCCGCCGGACTGACCGACCCCGGACGCGAACGCGACAACAACGAAGATTCGATCTTCTACCTCGTGGTACACGACACGCGCGGCGAGCCGTTGGGCCTGTTCATCGTGGCCGACGGCGTGGGCGGTCAACTCGCCGGCGATCTGGCCAGCCAGATGGCCGTTGCCGCGGTGCGCGATTCGCTGCGCGATCTGTTCGCGCCGCCCGATAAGTTTCAGACCCAGCCGTTGGACACTCAGCGCACACCTTTTCTCAAGACATCGTCGGCCAATACAGCGCGCCGCCCGGCGCCGAGTGGCTCGCTGCGCGAGCGTACTCTGAGCGCCGTCCAAACCGGTAATCTATCCGTGTTCGGCCTGGCGCGGCAGCATCCGGAAGCAGCTGGCAACGCTGGGACTACGTTGACGATGGCGTTGGTGCACAGCGACCAGGCGATCATCGCTAATGTGGGAGACAGCCGCACGTACCTGCTGCGCGGCCAGGGCATCCGGCAGATTACTCAGGATCACTCGCTGATCGCCGGGCTGATCCAATCGGGCAACGTCAAGCCGGAAGACGCGTTCACCCATCCGGCGCGCAACGTGATCGTGCGCTCACTCGGCCGAGAGCGGAAGGTGGAAGTCGATGTGTTTGAAGAGCGGCTGCGCCAAGGCGATACGCTGCTACTGTGTTCGGACGGGCTGTGGGAGATGGTGCACGATCCCGACGAGATCGCCGCGATCGCGCGGCGTGCGCCGACGCCGCTCAATGCCTGCCGCGATCTGATCGAAGCGGCCAACGCAGCCGGTGGAGCGGACAACATCAGCGTCATCGTCATGCGCGTCGAGTCATGAAGCGCGTCGCACAGAA
>JBOGUH010000374.1:0-1661 GCA_050695975.1 Anaerolineae bacterium | reverse complement strand
CCGGAAGCCAGGCCTACGCCGGCTGCGATCGTTCAGGCCACGTCAACACTATCCGCCACGCCGACGCTCACGTCGACCGGCGCGACCTCAATCGGTTCGATCGAGGCCTCGCGCATCGGCCAGGCGGTGACGGCGCGCGGGCAGGTGATCTCGACGGCGAGCTTCTCGGCCGGGTTCCGCTTCACGCTGAACGATGGCACCGGATCGATTCAACTGGTCTTGTTCGACGGGCGCTATCGCGAGGTAGCCGATCGCGCTGCGCTCAATCTCGGCGCGCAAGTCGCGGTCGCGGCGACCGTCGTCGAGTTCGACGGCAAACTGGAGCTGCAGCCCGAGTCGGGCGGCGATGTGATCATCGAACAGCCCGGTTCGTCTTCCATCGTCAAAACCCGCGCGATCAACACGCTGTCCAGCGCGGACATCGGCACGCTCACGGCGATCGTCGGCGACGTGCTGCGCGTGGAAGGCTTCTCGTCCGGGGTGAGCGTGTTCGTCAACGACGGCACGGGCGAGCTGCGCGTGGTGATCTTCAACAACGTATTGAATTACGCGCCGAACGCGCCGTCGCTGCAAGCCGGCGCGAAGGTGCGCGTCGCCGGCCGGATCGACGAGTTCAACGGCGTGCTCGAACTCGTGCCGGCGCTAGGCTACGACGTGACCATTAACCCATGATTGGTCTCTTTTCACCGCAGAGGCGCAGAGGTCGCAGAGATGGAGTTGAATGAAATCACCGAGCCAATCATTGGTGCTGCGATTGAAGTACATCGACATCTAGGCCCAGGACTTCTCGAATCTGCCTACGAGGAGTGCCTGTGCCGGGAATTGTCCTTGAGGCAGGTTCCCTTTGAAAGACAGCGGCAACTTCCAGTCGAGTATAAAGGACTGAATCTCGATTGTGGCTATCGCCTTGACCTGCTCGTCGCGGAAGCCGTTGTGGTTGAGATCAAGGCAGTGGAGGATCTACTTCCCATCCATGAAGCTCAATTGCTAACATATTTACGACTCGGCGGCTGGAAAGTCGGATTGTTAATCAATTTCAATGTCCCTGTTTTGAAGCGTGGAATTCGTAGAAGGGTTCTCGGCCTGAAAGAATAAAACTTCAGACCTCTGCGCTCTCTGCGTCTCGGCGGTGAAATGGATTCGTTCGTTCTAATCTGTCTGGCTGTTCTGGGTGCGATCGCCGCGTCGGGGCTGGCGCTGATCCCGGCGCTGCACATCTACAACGTCGCCGGGTTATTGATCCTCGCTGCCGGATCGTTTCAATCCGTCCTCAGCCTCGATCAACTGGCGATGCTGCTGCTGGGCATGGTCGTCGGCTACTCGATGCTGAACACGATCCCCTCGACCTTCCTGGCCGCGCCAGACGAGTCATCCGTGTTCATTGTGCTGCCGGGCCAGAAGTGGCTGCTGCAGCGGCGCGGCTACGAAGCAGCGATCCTCACCGGTGTCGGCGGGTTGGGCGGGCTGGCGGTCGTCGTCGGGCTAAGCCCCATCACGGGTGAAGCGGCGCGCATCCTGCAGGCCATCGTCTCGCCGCACCTGGGCTGGATCCTTACCGCGATCATCGCATTCATGCTCATGTCGGAATGGCCCAAAGCCGGGGAACGCGGACGGACGCGCATCGGTCGTTTCCTCGCCGCGTGGACGGGCCTGGGTGCGGG
>JBOGUH010000373.1:0-2441 GCA_050695975.1 Anaerolineae bacterium | reverse complement strand
CGAGCCGTCGTCGACGACGATCACTTCGAAACCGTCCACCCCGGCCTTCGCCACGGCCGGGCGCACCGCCAGCACGCGCTCGATAGTCTTGGCGATGCCGTTTTCCTCGTTGTAGGCTGGGATGATGATGGACAGAGTGATCACACTCTGGAGACCCTTCTTATTCTTTTCGTGTGCCTGGGTGTCCTTCGCGGACGATTGTGTGACGGCCTATGCGCGCTTGCCCTCGACCGCTTTTGTCGGGGGTTCTGCGCAACGGGCGCGCAGGCGTTCCAGTTCGCCCAGATGGATCGTCGCCTGTGCGGCGCGCTTGACGGTTTGGGCTTCGCGTCGATCTTTGACGACGTGCGCGGGCGAGCCGACGGCGATGCTGTATGGCGGCAGGTCGGCGGCCACGACTGCGCCTGCTCCGACCACGCTGCCCCGGCCGATGCGCACCCCGTCGAGCACGATGACGCCGGCAGCCAGCCAGACGTCGTCTTCGATCGTGATGCCCTGGGCCGTGATGCCTTGTTCGCGGATCGGTGTGTCGGGATCGCTGTACACGTGATTGACGGCCAGGATCTGCACCAGCGGACCGGTGTACACGTCGTTACCGATCGTCACGCCGCCCTGGCCGCGGATGACGTTGATTTCGCCGATAAAACAGTCTCGGCCGATGCGGATTCCGGCGTGCGGCAAATCGCGGAAGTTGAACACGTGCAGGATCGACTGGTGCATGATGAAGGTGCGATCGCCAATCGAGATGCCGTCCGGGCAGGCGTGCAAGTAAACTCCGTGGTCCAGGTATACCCCACGGCCCAGGCGAAGGTTTTTCGCCTGCAAGATGCGCACGCCGTTTTCGATGATCGGCAAGCCGCTGCTGTGGATGATCAGTTTGTAAGCCAGTCCGCGCAAGCCGATGCCGACGAGGCTCGGCAGCCAGCCGAGCAGCGCGAACAGCGCTTGCTCCAGGATATAGCGCAGTAGGCTGGTCGACTGCCCTGCCAGAAAGTAACGCAGCATTGTGATCACGATGCGTGGCCCGGACACTAAAGTGCGTTCCTGAGCGCAGGAATAAGCCAGCGGGCGCGCACGGGTTATGCTCCTCGGATGACAAACGGGTCGGGATAGGCTGGCATCGGCTGGTCGCTGCTTGCGCCCCGCTCCGCGGGGTAGATGCCCTTGAGGCTACGGACTTTGCGCAGTGTCGTGCACACGGCGTGCTCCAGAATAAGGTGGGCATCTTCGATCTGCTCCGTCGAATGGCTGGGCACGCTGATGCACACGTCGACCATGTCCTTGATCTTGCCGCCGCGGAAACCAGTCCAGCCGATCGTCCGCGCGCCGCCGTTGCGCGCGACGCGCATCGCTTCGAGCACGTTCGGCGAGTTGCCACTGCCGCTGATGCCGATGACGAGGTCATCCGGCTGTACCAGCGGGCGGAGCTGCTCGGCGAAGATGCGATCGTAGGCCGTGTCGTTGCCCCAGGCGGTGATCAGCGGCACGTTGTCGGTCAGCGCAATCACGCGGAAGGGGCGCTGGCCGGGCTGCTGCGTGCCTTTGGCCAGATCGCACGCGAAGTGCGATGCGGTGGCGGCGCTGCCGCCGTTGCCCAATATGAAGATCGTGCTGCCGCGTTCACCGGCGGCGAGGATCTCCTCGACGACGCGTTTCATTTCGTCCGGCGGCAGCTGATCCAGGACCTTCTGCAGGGCTGTGATGTAGTCGTGAAGGAAGGTGTTCATCATTGTCCAGTTGGTTCCCTGAGTTCCTTGAGTCTCATCCGGTGGAACCCAGGCAACTGAAGGAACTCAATTTACCTCGCAAAGACAGGCGCCGTGTCGGTGGACACCACGCGCGCGCCCGTGAAATCGAAAGCAAAGTCCATTCGACGCAGGCCGCGCGTCCCGAGCGCTTCAGTGACCGCCGGCTGGGCTTCGGGCGGGCAGACCAGCATCAGGAAGCCGCCGCCGCCCGCGCCGGTGATCTTTCCGCCAATCGCGCCGGCCTGGCGCGCGACGTCATACCATTCCTCGATGTTGGAGTTGCTGATGTTGGCGACGAGTTTGCGCTTATTCAGCCAGGAGTGGTGCATCAACTCGCCGAATGCGTTGATGTCGCCGTCCACCAGCGCGTCGCGGATGTTCAGCGCCAGCGCCTTGATGGTGTGCAGGCGCTGGACCACTTCCGGTTTGTCCTGTTCGCTCGCGTTCCGTTGGTGTCTCAGGATGTTGGCCGAATCGCGCGCCTGGCCGGTGTAGAACAGGAGAACGCTGCGCTGAAGCCCTGCCAGCGTGTCGGGATCGAGATAGATCGGTTCGACGCTGGTTTGGTCGGCGCTGAAGCTGATCACGTTCAGCCCGCCGAACGCGGCGGCGTACTGGCCTTGCTTGCCGACCGGCATGCCCATTCGATCGATCTCGATATGGCACGCGGTCTCGGCAATCTCACCCTTGTCC
>JBOGUH010000372.1:0-1534 GCA_050695975.1 Anaerolineae bacterium | reverse complement strand
TCCCCCTACTCTTCCGATCCACACACACCCGCCGACGAACGCGCCGTCGTCATGCACACCTGGACGATTCAGGTCGACTGGAACGCGCCGACGATCGTCGGCGGCAAAGGCGCGCTGTTCTGGGACGATGACGGCAACGCCTACATCGACATGAGCAGCATGGCCGAATGCTCCAACCTCGGCCATCAACACCCGCGCGTCGTCGAGGCGATCCGCATCCAGGCGGCCGAGCTATGTTACGCTTCATCGGCCTGGGGGGCCAAGCCGCGCGCCGAACTTGCCGCAAGGCTGCTCGACCTGTCGGGTTTCGATGGCGGGCGCGTGTTCTTCACGCTGGGCGGCGCGGACGCCAACGAGAATGCAGTCAAGCTAGCGCGCTGGGCGACCAACAAGCCAGTCGGCAAGATCATCACACGCTATCGCTCGTACCACGGCGCGACGCAGGCGGCGATGGAATTCTCCGGCGACTCGCGCGGCTGGACCTACGCGCCCGGCACGCCCAACGTCGTCCACGCGCTGCCGCCCTACTGTTATCGCGGCCCGCTGGGACTGCATTATGATTCGTGCGGCATCCGCTGCGCCGATCACGTCGCCGACCTGATCGAGTGGGAGGGGCCGGGCGCTGTCTCGGCGGTGCTGATGGAGCCGACCGCCGGCACGAACGGCATTGTCCCACCGCCGGAATACTGGCCGCGCATCCGCGAGATCTGTTATCGCTACAACGTGCTGCTGATCGCCGACGAGGTGATGAGCGGGTTCGGTCGGGTCGGGCAGTGGTTCGCCTGGCAGCAATACGGCGACGCCGGCATGCCCGATATGATGACGCTGGCGAAGGGGCTCACCGGCGCGCACATCCCGCTCGGCGCGGTCGTCGTCTCCAAGAAAGTGGCGGAGCCTATCGAACACCAGATGCTATACACCGGCCTAACGTATAGCGGCCACCCGCTGGCATGCGCGGCCGGCCTCGCCGCGCTGGATGCCTATCGCGACGAAGACCTGCTGGCGCGCTCGCACGACCTGGGCGAACGGATGCACAGCGTGCTGCGCTTCTTAGAAGAAACGCACCCATCGATCGGTGACATTCGAGGTCAGGGCATGTTCGCGGTGACCGAGCTGGTGAAGGACCGCGAGTCGAAAGAGCCGCTGTCGCATTGGCCGCAGACGGCGCCCTCGCTCAAGCGGTTGGTGGACGAAGGCCGCAAGCGCGGCGTGTCGTTTGCCGTGCGCGGCAATCTGATCATCCTCGCCCCGCCGCTGACGATCGAGCAGCGCCATTTGATCAAGGCGATCGAAGTGCTGGACAAGCTGCTGCCGATGTGCGATGCGGAAGTGACGATGGAAAAGAATTCCGCATAACGCCCCTTTAGCCGCCAAAGGGAAGCTGGCATAGACTTTCTGCCTTGAACATACCACGCTCATCAAAGCATCAAAGGGTCAGAGTAACCCACGATGAAAATCCGCGACGTGATTAAACTCATCGAGGATGACGGTTGGTATCTGGTCGTGACAAAAGGCAGTCATCGTCAGTATAAGC